>PWQI01000413.1 GCA_003556805.1 Trueperaceae bacterium
CCCAACGCGCACGTGGAAGAACATGAAGGCTTGCTCAGGTTCATGCGTTGACGATGCCCATAAGCGCCTGTAAGATGCCCGCACCCCGCCAAGCGGAACCCACATGGAGGAATGTCAATGAAGAAGTTCACCCTCTCGTTCGTCGCCGTCGTGATGGGTCTGGCACTCTTCGCCGGCTCCGCCACGGCGCAACCAACGTCCATCGGGGTCAACCTCGAGCTCTCCGGACGCTTCGCCGTCATCGGCACGTCGACGCTGCAGGGGATCGAGGCCGCACTGGCCCAGATGCCCGACGCGTCGAGCTTCACGCTCTCCATCTGCGACAACGCGACCACGGTCGAGGGCTCGGTGGCCTGCGCCAACCGCTTCGTCGACGAGGGCGTCGTCGCCGTGCTCGGCCCCATCTCGACCAGCATGGCCATCCCGGCCGCGGAAGTGCTCCAGGACAACGGGATCATCAAGCTCTCCACGAGCTCCACCAACCCGGCCACCACGCAGATCGGTGAGTACGTGTTCCGCATGGCGTACACCGACGACTTCCAGGGCCGCGTCGCCGCCCGCTACGCCTACAACGACCTCTCCGCGCAGAGCGCGATCGTCTTCCGCCAACAGGACGACGACTACAGCTTCGGCCTCGCGGGCTTCTTCGTCGAGGAGTTCCAGGCCCTCGGCGGCACGACGATCGTCGTCGATTACGTGTCCAACACCGTCGACTTCTCGGCGCAGATCAACGACATCCTGGGCGAGCCTGCCGACGTGATCTACTACTCGGGGTTCTGCGCCGAAGGTGCCACGCTCATGCCCGCGCTCCGGGCCGCCGGCTTCAGCCAGCAGATCCTGGGCGCCGACGCCTCCGACGACTCGCAGTGCCCCGTCGGTGGCGGCGCGGCGTTCGACGGCTACATCTTCACCGGCTTCGGTGGGCCCGAGGTCCTCAGCGACGCGGCAGCGGCCCGTGCGATCGAGTTCCGTGCGTTCTTCAACGTGCAGAACCCCGACGCGACGGACTTCAACGGCTTCACGCTGGCCGGTGCCGACAGCATGAACGTCATCGCCGAGGCCGTGCGCACGGCCGCCGGCTCCAGCGCCGCCGAGGTGCGCGACGCGCTGCAGGCCATCGAGGGTTACGCGGGCGTGTCGGGCGAGATCACCTACGCCGGCACCGACGGTACCCCCGCCGACCGGACCATCGGCTTCTTCCAGTACCTCGTCCCGGCGCCCGACGGCTCGGAGTGGACGGCCGTCCCGCAGTTCGGTCTTAGCACCGCCGAGTAACCACCACTCGCTCGACGGGGTGCTTCGAGTCCATCCCGATGGCTCGAGGCGACGTGAGGGCGGGAGCGATCCCGCCCTCACGGCTGTGCACCCCGAGCGGGGCCGTGACCCCGCACTTCGGCGCCCAGGACGTGGCCGCCGCAGAGCGTATTAGAATGCGCCAGGTTGTACAAACACCACACCCGTTCCGCGCTCGCAGCGCCTTGCGCCCCGGCCCACATGGGTGCCGGCGTGGAGGAATGAGGCACGGCCCTTGACCCTGCTCCGATCGACCAGGACCCCGACGTGGCGCCGCTTCCTGCCGCTGCTCGTCATCCTCGGCCTCGTCGCGCTCGTGGTGTGGCGCATGCTCTACCTCGGTAGCGTCGGCGAACGCTTCAACGCCGGCTTCTTCCTGCGCGCGTTCATCGACTCCGTCAAGCTCGGCAGCCTCTATGCCTTGATCGCGCTCGGCTACACCATGGTGTACGGCATCATCCGCCTCATCAACTTCGCCCACGGCGAGGTGTTCATGGTGGGTGCCTTCACGACGTATTTCCTGTTCACGATCACGCCCTATGCGCTCCCGGCGGCCATCGTCATGGCAATCATCCTCACCTTCGGCCTGATGCGTGTGGTCGAGTTGTTCCGCGGCAGCATGCGCGATCCGATCGTGTTGGGCGTCGGCGCGATCGGCGTCGTGGTCCTGACCGTCGCGCTCTCGGCGTTCACGTGGCCGTTCTGGGCGGCGATCGTCGGATCGATGCTCGCCACCGGCGTGCTGGGCCTCTCCATCGACCGTGTGGCGTACGTGCCGCTCCGCAGCGCGCCGCGCAACTCGCTGCTCATCACCTCCATCGCCGTGTCGTTCTTCCTCCAGAACGTCGGCCTCTTGGCGTTCACGAACCGGCAGACGCCGTTCCGGCCCGACACGCCGCTGACCACCCCACTCGCGTTCGAGGTCGGGGGGGCGCCGGTCCTCACGAACTGGTTGCTGGTCGCGATCCCGGTCGTCACCCTCGTGCTCGTGATCGCGCTCACCAGCTTCGTCACACGGACCCGCCTCGGCAAGGCCATGCGGGCGTCGGCCCAAGACGCCGAGGTCGCGCAGATGATGGGCGTGTCGGTCAACAAGGTCATCGCCACGACGTTCCTGTTGGGGTCGATGCTCGCCGCCGCCGGTGGCGCCATGTGGGGCCTCAACTTCGGGAGCCTCAACCAACCGGCCATCATGGGCATCCTGCCGGGCATCAAGGCCTTCGCCGCGGCCGTGATCGGCGGGATCGGCAGTCTGCCCGGTGCCGTCATCGGCGCCATGATCATCGGCTTCTCCGAGAACTTCCTGACGGCGCTGTTCCCACGGACCCCGACGTTCCTCGGGATCACGGAGTTCAAGGACACCTTCGCGTTCGTCCTGCTCATCCTGGTGTTGCTCATCCGGCCGAGCGGCATCGTGGGTGAAGACCTGTCGGAGAAGGTCTGATGGCCAGGATCGTCACGCCCACGGCCTTCGACGCGATCGACCCGAAGAAGCGCGTACGCAACGTCGCCCTGACGTTCCTCGCGGTCGGCGTCGGCGTGCTCGTGTTGTACCTGCTCGAGGGTATAGGCAGCACCAAGCTGGTCCAAGCGCTGGCGCTGTTAGCGATCTGGGGCGTCGCCACGGTCAGCCTCAACCTCATCAACGGCACGCTCGGCATCCTGTCGCTCGGCCATCACGGCTTCATGCTGATCGGCGGGTACACGACCGGGCTGCTCATGCTCGACGAGGCGGCGCGCCAACGCATCCTGACGTCGGCGCGCTCGACGATGACCGAGGAGACCCTGGCGCTGTCGGTGTCGAACCTGCTGCGCGGCTTCGGCCTCGAGGCGTTGACGACGCCCGAGACGCTCTGGGTGCGCTTCTTGATCGCCATCTTCCTGGGTGGGCTGCTCGCCGCGTTCGCAGGGTTGCTCGTCGGCACGCCGAGCCTGCGCCTGCGCGGCGACTATCTTGCGATCGTCACCTTCGGCTTCGGCGAGATCATCCGGCTGACGGCCTCGACGCGCCTCTTCTCCGCCTACACCAACGGCGCACTCGGCTTCCCGGGCGTCACCAGCGAGTTCGGCAAGAGCATCTGGTGGACCTTCGGGGCGCTCGCCTTCACGGTGTTCGTGATCAGCAAGCTCAAGTACTCGTCGTACGGCCGGGCGATGCAGGCCATCCGCGAAGACGAGATCGCTGCCCAGGCGATGGGGGTGAACGTCGCGTATCACAAGGTCCTGGGCTTCGTGATCTCGGCGTTCTTCGCGGGGGTCGCGGGTGGTCTGTGGGTCTCGTGGCTCGGCGGCGTCCGGCTCGACTTCTTCCTCTTCCAACTCACCTTCTTCTTCCTGGTCGCCATCTCCGCCGGCGGCACTGGTTCCATCACCGGCGTGCTGCTCGGCACCGCGGTCGTCGTCTTCGTCCGCCAGTACGGCGACCCGCTAGAGGAGAGCTACTCGATCCAGACGTGGCTCTACATCGCGTCTGCGACGCTGGCGCTCGCCGCAGCCGGCGCCGTGCTCTTTCGCACGCTGAGGCGGTTGCGACCACGGCTCCACTGGGGCTCGTGGGTGCTGGTCGGCGGGGCGGCCGCCGCAGCGTTGGTGGCCGCGGTCGATCCGGCGGTGATCGAGGGGACGTTCCGCGGCTTCGGCATGCGCGCGATCTTCCTGTCCGTGCTGCTGATCGTGATCATGGTGTTCCGCCCCGACGGCATGCTCGGTCGCACCGAGTTCTCCTGGTCGTGGTTCCTACGCGAGCAACGCACGGGACCCACCGATGAGGAGCGCACGCAAGACGCCTGGCTCTCGAACCCCGCGTTCGGCAGCGAGGCCGGACGCGCGGCCGCCCGCGAGCAGGAACTGGCTGAGGACGACACGGATGCGCCCGAGGGCAGCGACGACGAAGGGAGGCGCTGACCATGGCCATGCTCGAGGTCGAACGCCTGCGCAAGTCGTTCGGAGGGTTGACCGCGACCAACGACGTCGGCTTCCACGTCGACCAAGGCGAGATCGTCTCGATCATCGGTCCGAACGGCGCAGGCAAGAGCACGGTCTTCAACCTGATCACGGGTGTGTACCGGCCCGACGCTGGCGACGTGCGCTTCGAGGGGACGTCGATCGTCGGCAAGAGCACCAACCAGGTGGTCGACCTGGGGATCGCACGCACCTTCCAGAACCTCCGGCTCTTCACGAACCTGACGGTTCTCGAGAACGTGTTGATCAGCCAGCATCACCGCCTGCGCTCGAACTGGCTGTCGGCGGTGTTCCGCACGCCTTCCTACCGGCGCCAGGAGCGCGCGATGCGCGAGGTGGCGACCGAGAAGCTGGGGTTCTTCGGGCCGCGGCTCCAGAGCTTCAGGCTGCACCAGCCGGTGTACGTCCTGTCGTACGCGAACCGACGCCGCACCGAGATGGCGCGAGCGATGGCGACCGGCGCCAAGCTGTTGCTGCTCGACGAGCCGAGCGCCGGCATGAACCCGAAGGAGACCAGCGAAATCACCCAGATCATCCGACGCATGCGCGACGAGGGCGGCTACACGATCGTTGTCGTCGAACACAAGATGAACCTGGTGGGCGAGATCAGCGACCGCGTGATCGTGCTCGACTACGGCCAGAAGATCGCCGAAGGCGCGTACCGCGACGTCGTGAACGACCCGAAGGTGATCGAGGCGTACCTCGGCAAGAAGGCCGGCGACGACAAGCGTGAGGAGCTCGCCGATGGCTGAGCGCGAGAAACTGCTGGAACTGCGCAAGGTGGGCGCTCACTACGGCCCCATCAAGGTGCTGCACGACATCGACATGGTGATCCACCCCGGCGAGATGGTGTGCCTCCTGGGCGGCAACGCGTCGGGCAAGTCGACGACGCTCAAGACGATCCTCGGCCTCGTCCCCGTATCCGAGGGCGAGATGACCTTCAGAGGGGAGCGTGCCGACACGTTGACGACCGCCGAGCGCATCCAGCGCGGGATGGCCGTCGTGCCCGAGAACCGTCGCATCTTCCCGAGGATGACCGTTCTGGAGAACCTCGAGATGGGTGCGTACCTCCGCAACGACCGCAAGGCGATCGCCGAGGACCTCGAGTACGTGTTCGACCTGTTCCCGCGGCTGAAGGAGCGGCTCGAGCAGAAGGGTGGCACGATGTCGGGCGGCGAGCAGCAGATGCTGGCCATGGGACGCGCGCTCATGAGCCGCCCGAAGCTCATCCTGATGGACGAGCCGTCGATGGGTCTGGCGCCGCTGTTCGTGGAGCGCATCTTCGAGATCATCAAACAGGTCAACGATCGTGGCATCTCGGTGTTCGTGGTCGAACAGAACGCCAACGTGGCCCTCGGCATCGCCGACCGGGGCTACGTGCTGCAGACCGGAGAGGTGGTCCTGTCCGGCCCTGCCAAGGAACTGCTCAACGACGAGGCGATGAAGCGCGCGTACCTCGGCGAGGTCTAGCGGGGCCGAACGAGTCGGGCGGACCCGGCAGGCCGGCCTCGCACTGCCTGGGAGCGACTGCTGGTCAGTCGTCGTCCTGCGTCGGGATCGGCACCGTGATGCCTGGGTCATCGTCCGGGTCGTAGAGCGCGTCACCCGCCGCAGAGAGCAGGTCGCTGCGCGACACCAGCTTCACGCGCGGCCGTCCCTGCTCCTTGCCGAGCGTCAGTTCGAGACGGTCGATCCGGCGCCACTGCTCGAAGTCGATCGAGTCGACACCGCGTCGATGCAACAAGTGCTCGATCGCCTCCGGTCGGGTGTCGTTCGGTGACGGGAGGTCGTCCTTCAGGAGCGCCGCCACCGTCTCCATGGCGTCGGCCTTGTTGGTCCCGATCACGCCGTTGGGGCCGCGCTTGATCCAGCCCGCCGTGTACAGACCGGGGACCGGGGCACCGCCGTGGCGCTCCAGCACGCGGCCGCGCTCGTTCGGGATCACACCGCGCTGCTCGTCGAACGGCGCGCCCGGCATCGGACTGCCGTGATACCCCACGGAGCGCAGCACGAGTTGCGCCGGCCAACGCTCGAGCTCACCCGTACCGACCGATGCCAACGATCCGTCCTGTCGTTCGATCAGCTCGTTTCGCTCCATCGTGATCGCGGCCACCCGCTCGCCGCTCGCGTCGCTCTCGATCGAGCGCGGGCTGTAGAGGAACCGGAACGCGACCCGCCGCGGCCGGCCTCGAGCGGGACGGGCCGCGAAGTCCCGCAGCACCTCGACGTTGCGCTGCGCCGTTTGTTGCTTGGCGAGGAACCGCTCGCTGGCCGGATGCAGCTCGAGATCGCGAGGGTCGACGTAGACGTCGGCCCCGTCGAGCTCACCGAACTCGCGCAGTTCCTTGGTCGTGAACTTCGCCTCGGCCGGGCCCCGCCGGCCCGCGATCACGACGTCGCGCACCTGCGATGCGCGGAGCGCGTCCAGCGCGTGGTCGGCGATATCGGAGCGCGCGAGTTCGTCGGCCGTCTTCGCCAGGATGCGCGCGACGTCGACCGCGACGTTCCCCACGCCGATGACCACGGCGTTCTCGCCATCGAGCGGCGGCTCCACCTCGGCGTAATCGGGGTGGCCGTTGTACCAGGCCACGAAGTCGGTGGCCGGAAGGCTGCCGACCAGGTCCTCACCAGGGATGCCCAGGCGGCGGTCGTCGGGGGCGCCGTACGCGAAGACGACGGCGTGGTAGGGGCGCTGGAGCTCGGCGACGGTCACGTCACGACCGATCTCGACGTTGCCCCAGAAGCGCACCCTCGGGTCGCTGGCCGTGCGCGCGTACATCGCCGTCACCGACTTGATCTTCTGGTGGTCGGGTGCCACGCCGTAGCGCCCCAGCCCGAAGGGCGCCGGCAGACGGTCGTAGATGTCCACCGACACGTCGCTGCGAGCCTTCAGGAGCGCATCGGCCGTGTAGAACCCAGAGGGACCGGCACCGACGACGGCCACGCGCAGCGCTGAAGTCATGGCGTCCATGAACCGAGTCTACCAGCCGCACATTGCCCGGCCGTGCCGGAAGCGGTAGGCTCGTGCGCCATGGACGTCGCCTCCCCGCCCGCCGAACCGCTCGTGCCGCACCTGGTGGTCCACAAGTACGGCGGTACGAGCGTCGGCGACCTCGAACGGATCCGCAAGGTCGCAGCGCGCATCCAGCGCACGGTCGAAGCGGGCCACAAGGTGGCCGTGACGGTCTCGGCGATGGGCCACAGCACGGATCGCCTCGTCGCGACCGCCCGGGAGCTGACGCAGCGCCCCGATCGGCGCGAGCTCGACATGCTGATGGCGACGGGCGAGCAGGTGTCGATCGCGCTCCTCACGCTGGCCTTGCAGTCGATCGGCGTCCGGGCGCGCTCGTTGACCGGCCGCCAGGCGGGCTTCCTGACGGACGGCGTGTTCGGCTCCGCCCGCATCGTCCAGGTCGACCCTGGTCCCGTCGTACGCGCGCTCGAAACCGTGGACGTGGTCGTGATCGCTGGGTTCCAGGGCGACTCGAACGACGGCGAGATCACGACCCTGGGGCGTGGCGGCAGCGACACCACGGCCGTGGCGATGGCCGCGGCGCTCGGCGCCCACGAGTGCGAGATCTTCACCGACACGGACGGCATCTTCACGACCGACCCGCACGTGATACCGAGCGCTTCGAAACTCGCCGCCATCGACTACGACGAGATGCTCGAACTCGCGGCGCTCGGCGCCAAGGTGCTCCATCCCCGGAGCGTGTGGTACGCGCGTCGCTACGGCGTGCGGATCCACGTGCGCTCCTCGTTCTCGTTCGCGCAGGGGACGATCGTGACCGCATTGCCGCGCGCACAGGAGGTTGCCATGAAGACCGACCGGCCCGTCACGGGCGTCGCGCTCGACACGGAGCACGCGCGCATCAACCTCCTCGGGGTACCCGATGTGCCAGGCATCGCGGCACGCATCTTCGCCGCGCTCGGTGCGGGCGGCGTCAACGTCGACATGATCATCCAGGGCGTCCCAGGGGCGGGCGACAGCCGTCAGCAGATGTCGTTCACCGTGCCCCGCGACCTCGCGCAGGAGGCCGTGGACGTGGTGCAGCCGGTGCTGGACGCCATCGGGGGCGGCAGCGTCAGCGCGGACGACGACGTGGCGAAGCTGTCGATCGTGGGCGTCGCGATCGG
>PWQI01000027.1 GCA_003556805.1 Trueperaceae bacterium
AGAGGGGAGCCCTCGAGCAGGTGGCAGATCCGTGTGACGTGCACGAGGTCGGCGGCGCCGAGCGTCAGATCGGCCCGGGCGCGGCGCGCGCGGTGCTCGAAGAGCCGGACGGCATCCGAACTCGACGCGCCCGCCGCCGTGTCGTCTCCGGGGTCTGGGAGCGCGAGCCCGCCGAGGCGCCACACGTGCTCCTCCTCGACCTCGAGCAGCCGCCTCGACGTCACCAGCAGCCGCACGTGGGGCAACACGCGGAGGAGCTCCGAGAAGTGCGGCCCGTCGTCGCTCACGTGCTCCGCCTCGTCGAGGACGATCACGACGTGGCGCGCGCCGAGGGCGGAGCTGAGGGCGTCGAGCGCCGAGGCACCCGGCGGGAGCGCCACGCCGAGCGCCACTGCGATCGCCGCCGGCAGGTCGACGCCCGAGCGCAGACCCGCCAACGGCACCAGGCACACCGCGTCGACGCCAGGTGTCTGCGTCCGGGCGCGGGCGACCTCGAGCGCGAGCCGTGTCTTGCCGGTGCCGCCCGGTCCGTGCAGCGTGACGAGCCGCGCGCCGAGGCCGTCGAACAACTCGGCGATGCCGACCAGCTCGCGCTCGCGTCCCACGAAGGACGTGGCAGGGGCCGGCAGGTTGTGGCCGGCCGTCGTCGCGGCCGCGTTCGCCGCGAGGCGAGCGCGCGCAGCGACCGCCGTGGCGTGCGTCGGGAGCGAGGCGCCTTCACGGGCAGCGAACCGTCGCCAGGGACCACTGCGGTCCTCGGTGCCGGCCGTGAGGAGATCGGCGACGATCGTGAAGAGGTCCGGCTCTGGCACCGTGGTACCCGCGACCTCGGTAGCGCGCTGCGCGACCTGTGCGGCGCGTTCGAAGTCGGAGCGCTCGGTGAACGCGATCGCGTGAGCGACCAGTGCGGCGCGCACCCGGTCGGCCAGGTGCTCGCGCGTCTCATGGACCCACTCCTCGAGTTCTGCGCCGAGCTCGAGGTCGACGTTCGCCAGGAACGCACCCCGGTACGCCCGTTCGATGGCATCGACGTCGGATCTAGCGAGCGCGGCCTGAAGCTCGAGCGCGTCGCACTCCACCGCGGTCCAGACGCGGTCGGCGTCGGCCTCGACCACCCCTGGCGTCTCGCGCCGCAGCCGTGAGAGCGTCACCGACAAGCGGTTGCGGCGATCCGTGGCCTCGGGCCAGAAGAGTTCGCTCACGTGCACGCGTGACGTGGGCCCCTCGAGTGCCAGATAGGCGGCGAGCAGCAGCGGCTTGGGTCGCCGGGCGGCGACAGAGTCCTCGAGGCCCAGGCCCCCGAGTGTCCGCAGTTGCATGGCACAGAGTGTAGCCGCTGCTCCGGGCACGGCGCCTCCGCGTTGGGCTCGCCCGGACAGGGGCGAGACAGGCCCCCTCCTGCACACTCCCAATCACGGCCAACCGCTGCGCCGATCGCGGGGTGCGACGACGTGCGGCGGACGAGCAGCCAAGGAGTCACCATGATGGCGAACCTCACGACCACATCGATGGACGTCAAGCAGCGGCGTCACGGCACCTGGACGCGCCGAGCGATCGTCGCCGTGGCGCTTGCCACGTTGCTCGTGAGCGTGATCGGAAGCACCTCGGTCGCCGATGCCCTGGTACGCGTGTCGGGCATTGGAACCGGCATCGCCATCGCGGCCGTGTGCTGCGTCGGCTGGTACCTCGTCTCCCTCGCCGCGCTCGACGCTGCGTCGCGGCAGTTCGGGCACGCCTGGCGCAACCGCAGGGGGTAGCAGCGCGCGCTCACCGCGTTGCGGCGACGCGCGGAACGCGCTGCCGTCGAGGTGAGGACGATGCGGTGCCGCTGCAGCAGCACCGTCACGCCAGCGGCTACAGGACCGGTAGCTCCTGCATGCCCTCGGGCGGCACGAAGTAGCTGCCCTCGGTCACCCCTGGGGGTACCGCCGCCCGCAGCCTCGCCTCGAGGCCGTCCGGGTCGAGCGATCCGTCGAGCGCGTCGCGCCAGGCCCGCAGGACGGCGTGCACCTCGTCGGGGCCGGCGTGGACGAACTCCACGCGGGCGTCGCGCAGGCCCGCCGCCCGCCAGCGCGGCCAGTGCCTCGCCGCGCTCTGGGCCTCGGCGCCGAAGACCGTGTTGCGGCAGCCGACGTCGGCCAGCACGGGATGCGCTCGCCCGTGTGCGTCACGCAGGGCGAGGCGATGGCGTTCGCAGGGGTGGCCGCAGTCGGTGTGGTCCTTGCCGGTCGAGAGGAAGCGGCAGAAGACGCAGTGCTCGGTGTGGAAGACCGGCAGGTGGTGGTGGACGACGACCTCGAGTCGGCGCGGATCCACGGCGCCCGCCAGCGCCGCCACCTGCGCGGCGTCGAGGTCGAACGTCGGGACCAGCGCGTCGCAGCCCGCGTCGAGGAAGGCGCGGGCGCTGAGCGCGTTGGTGGCGTTGAGCGAGAAGTCGCCGGTGATGCGTGGTCGTGCGCCGGCGGGCACGGCGGTGAGGTCGCGCAGCAGCCCGGCGGAGCGCACCAGCACCTCTGCACCGAGGTCGAGGAGGAAGCGCACCACGTTCTGCTCCGCGGGCTTCAAGATGCGCGGGCTGGCGACGCGCACGCGCAGGCCGGCCGCCTGGACGCGCTCCACCGAGGGGCGCAAGCCGTAGAGCTCGAGGTAGTCGAGCGTGACGCTCGCGAGGTGCACGCCGCCGGCGTGGGTGTCGAGCGCCGCCTGGAGCTGCGCGGGCGTCCTCACCAGCACGTGGAGCCGAGCCGGCGCGCCCGACTGGACGGGGTCGAGCGCAGTGCGGTCGCGGTCGACACCGACCGGGGCGCCGTGTTCGCTGGCGGCGCTCGGATCGGCGGGCGGGTGAGCGGGCGCCGAAGGCGGCGCGACGAGCCGCTCGACGAGGGCGCGGCGGCAGGCGTTCAGCAGCGAGACCGGCACGAACGGCGAGCCCTCGACGTCGAGGCTGACGTCGGCCAGGTGGAACGGCGTGCCGCCGAGACGGCCGAGCTGCGTTCGTGCCACCGCCAGGTCCAGCGGCCGCGCCTCGGCCCGCGAAAGCGGCCGGTCGGCGGTCCACGTGGCGGTCGTGCCACGCTCGCTGGTCGCCACCGCGGTGAGTGGCACGCCCTCGTGCGCCGCCAGCGCCAGCGAGAGCCCGAGCGTGCGCCGCGGTGAGGCCTGGACACGGCGCTTGACACGGGCCGGCAGCGACGGATCGTCGGTGCGCCACACGGCGTCGCCTGGCCGGATGCGGCGCACGTCCAGGTCGCCGTGCCCGAAGGCGAGCCGCCAACCGCGGTGCTCGCTGCTCACTGCGTACACCCTGCCCCCTTGCTCGGGCAGCCCCGGCGAGCGGCGATGCGCGGCGTCGAACACGAGGCCGTCGCCGGGCCTCGGCGCCCGACCCGTCGACTCGGCGGCATCGCGCCCGGCAGCGCTCGGATCACCGAGCGCTGGCCCCGGCGGTTCGGCGGCGGCCTGGGGCGCTACGACGACCGCGCCGGCGGCGGCGTCCACCGCGATCACCGTCCCGAGCCGGACGCCGCGGTGGCGCGGGGCGCGACCGCGCACGACGGTCTGGTGGTCCGTCCCGCCGACGAACCAGGGACCGAGACCGCGCGAGTAGACCTGTTCCAGGTCGCGTAGGAGGTCGGCGTCGCTCTCGGCCGGCCGCCCCGCCCAGGCCGCGTCGATGGCGCCGCGGTAGGCGTGGGTGGTGAGCGACACGTAGTCGGCGTCCTTGTAGCGGCCCTCGATCTTGAACGCGTCGATGCCGATCGCCGTGAGCTCAGGCACCTGCGCCAGTGCCATCAAGTCGCCGGGGGAGAGCAGGTAGCGCTCGTCGAGCAACGCCTGGTGGCGCCCGTCGACGAGCAGGTCGTAGGCGAGTCGACAGGCTTGGGCGCACTGCCCGCGGTTGGCCGAACGCCCGCCCCAGGCCTCGCTGCTGAAGCACTGCCCGGAGTAGCTGACGCACAGCGCGCCGTGGACGAACACCTCGAGCTCGACGTCGGTCGCGTCGCGGATCCGGCGCAGGTCGGTGAGCGAGAGCTCGCGGCCGAGCACCACGCGGCGCGCGCCGTGCGCAGCGGCGAAGGCGACGCCCTGGGCGCTGGTCACCGACATCTGGGTGGAGCCGTGCACCGCCACTCCGGGAGCGACGTCGCGCACGAGCCGCGCGATCCCGACGTCCTGGACGATGACCGCGTCGGCGCCTGCGGCGGCGATCGCGCCCAGCGCCTGCTCGGCGGCGCCGAGCTCGTGCTCGAACACCAGCGTGTTGAAGGTGACGAACGCCCGCACGCCGCGCCCGTGCAGCGTCGCGACGGCCTCGGGGAGCTCGTCCAGCGTGAAGCCGACCTTGGCGCGCGCGCTGAAGTGGCGCAAGCCGAAGTAGACGGCGTCGGCGCCGGCGTCGATCGCCGCGCGGAGCTGCGGCCAGTGGCCGGCGGGGCTCATCAGTTCGGGTGGGCGCGACCGTCTCATCGGTGCGCCATCGTAGCGCCTCGCGGGCGCGCCGCGCGGCTGGCGTGCGCTACGCGCGCGTCGCTCGGTCTGCGCCTGCAGCGAGGACGTGGCGGTCGATGTCAGTCGAGCGGCTTCAACCCGGCCAGGACGAACGGCATCAGCTCACCCACCGTCGGGTGCGGCACGACGACGCGCCTGAACTCGCTGGTGGTCATCCCGGTGGACATCGCCAGCGCGAACAGGCCGATCACCTCGTCGCCGGCGACGCCGAGCACGCTGGCGCCGAGGAAGCGGTCGGTGTCGGCGTCGACGAGGACCTTGACGAAGCCCTGGGTCTCGCCCATCTCCTTGGCGCGCGAGATCGAGGACATCGGCTTGATCGCCCGCAGCACGCGCGCGCCGCTCGCCGCTGCCTGCGCCTCGGTCAGGCCGACGCGGCCCAGCGGAGGATCGGTGAAGAGCGCGTACACCACGTCGCGATCGTCGATCGAGCGCGGCCGCTCCGCCCCGTGCAGGAGGTCGAGCAGCACCTGGGCGTCGTGCACGCTGGTGTGGGTGAAGGCGCCGCGGCCGTTGACGTCGCCGAGCGCGAACACGCCTTCGGCGCTGGTGCGCGCGTGGTCGTCCACGACGACGTAGCCGTGCTCGTCGCTGTCGATCCCCGCGAGGTGGAGGTCGAGGCGATCCGTGTTCGGTCGCCGCCCGGTCGCGACCAGCAGGTGCGACCCCTCGACGGTGCCGCCGTCGAGCGTCACGCGCACGCCGTCGTCGGTCGGCGCCACGCTCGCGACGCTCGCACCGACCTCGAAGCGGATCCCCTCGCGTTCGAGGACCCTGCGCACCTCGTCCGCGACGTCGGCGTCCTCGCGCGGCAGCACTCGGTCCTCCGCCTCGATCACGGTGACGGCGGCTCCGAAGCGGCGGAACACTTGACCCAGCTCAAGCGCGATGTAGCTCGCACCGATCACCACGAGGTGCTCCGGTAGACGGTCGAGGTCCAGGATGCGGACGTTGTCGAGCCAGGGCACGTCGGCGAGCCCCTCGATCGGTGGCTCCACGGCGCGGGCGCCGACGTTGAGGTAGACGTGCTCGCCGATGATCGTCCGATCACCGACCTCGAGCGTTCGCGGGCCGCTGAAGCGGGCCCAGCCGCGGACGAGGGTGACGTTCTCCTTGGTGGCCAGGAAGCGTGTGAGGCCGTCCCTGCTGCCGTGACGGACGTCGTTCATGCGGCCCATGGCGGCGCCGAAGTCGACCGTCACGCCACCGGTGGTCACACCGTACTCGGCGCCGCGACGGGCGAGCTGCGCCACGCGTGCGCTCGCGACGAGCGTCTTGGTCGGCGTGCAGCCGACGTTGACGCACGTGCCGCCGATCGCGCCGCCCTCGATCACGGCGATGCGTTCAGCGTCGTCGAGACCGGAGATCAGGGTCGCGGTGGCCTGGCCGGTACCGACGAGGACGTGGTCGAAACGTTCGTGTGGGGTGTCCATACCGCAGGCTAGAGGGGCGGCGGGCGCGGCGTCTGTCGGGAGCGCGACGACGTCGCTTGCACCGTGAGATCGGCACTCCTATACTGCGCATACGAATATGCAAGACGTGGATAATGAACGAACGATCCGAAGCGTACGCGTAGCTACGACCGGTAGGGGCAGCATGCACCCCGAACACCGGTACGGTTCGCGGCTCCCAACGGTGCTGTGGGTGCTTCTGTCACGCCGTTGGGTCGATGGGGTGCCGGTGCACTTCTTCGCCATCGACCATCGCGATGGACTGGTGCTGTTCGACACCGGACTGGACCCGGTCATCTCGAGCGATCCGCGGGGCTATCTGGGCAGCGCGCTGGGGGTGTTCTTCCTGCACCGTCTCTTCCGCTGGCAGATCGGCCCCGAGGACAACGTCAGCGATCAGTTGAAGCACCTGGGGCACGACGTCGGCTCGGTGCGCACGGTGGTGTTCTCCCACCTCCACTTCGACCACACCGGCTGCATCGACCAGCTGCTCCATGCGCGACTGCTGGCGCCGCGGCGCGAATGGCAGGCACTCATCGAGCCGAAGGCCGAGCGCAACTGGTACCTGCGTCAGCACGTCGACCGTCCGGGGGCGCACTGGACGCTGTTCGACATGGAGCCTTGCGACGACCCGGACCTTGCCGCGTTCGGCGCCTGTTTCGACGTCATGGGCGACCGCTCGATCGTGCTTCTACCGACACCGGGTCACAGCGTCGGTTCGGTGTCGATGCTGCTCCGCAGCGCTGGCATGCCACCGATCCTGCTGATCGCCGATCTTGCCTTCGACGTCGACATGGTGATGGCCGATCGCCTGCCTGGCGTAGGTGAGGACTTCGAGGCGATGCGCGCCTCGTACGCTCGGGTGCGTGCCTTGCGTGAGCGCCTACCGGGGTTGGTGATCCTGCCCAGCCACGACATGGGAACCGCCACGCGTCTGGCAGAGGCGCTGTCCGCCTGAGGTCGCGGACCGCTGCACAGGCCAACGAGGACCGAGAACGTGCCGATCGGCCATGTGCATCCAACGTGAGCGCCCGGCGCGACGAGAGCGGCGGGCGCGTTCTTGCGTGTGTGGCGGAGAGGGTGGGATTCGAACCCACGATACGGCTATAAACCGTATACCCGCTTTCCAGGCGAGCTCCTTCAACCACTCGGACACCTCTCCGTGTCCTGCGCCCGCGCGACGATCACGCGTGGCGTAGGTCGCGAAGGATACCACAGGCTGCCCTGCCTCCGGCATCCGCGGGAGTGCCGCAACCTCGCATCAACGCCCACGCGCACCGTGTGTTCTTGAAGTCACGTCGCACCCTGCCGTTATCCCTACAATGGCACTCAGGATTAAGTTCTCCCTGGAGGCCCCATGCTGCGTGATCGCGTCGTCAACCTGACCACCCCCGAAGCCGTCGAGTCGTTCCTCGCGAACCATCCGACGAGCGTCGTGTTCAAGGCCGGCACCTGCCACAAGACGATGCAGGGCTTCGGCAACCTCCAGGAGTTCCTGGAGCCGCGCGACGACTTGATGGTCGGCGTCATCCGCGTGGTCGAGTGGCGCGCGGCGAGCAACCTCGTCGCGGAGCGCACCGGGATCGTGCATCACTCGCCGCAGGTGATCATGTTCCAAGACGGCGCGGCCGTGTTCGATCTCGACAACTGGGACATCACCCCCGAGTCGCTCGAGGTCGGCTTCGCGCGTCTGCCGCAGGGCGAGAGCGTCGAAGCGGCCAGCCAGGCAGCCCGGAGCGACCTCACTCCGTACTTGCAGGTGCTGGACCAGTTCCTCTCTGGCGTGATCGACGAGCAGCGCTTCGAGTACGTGTACACGACCATGTTCCGCGACGACGCGACGCTCCGTTCGCGCGACGAGGTCGAGGTGCTCGGCTCGATCTTCGGCGACGTCGACCGCCATATGACGATGCACATGATGATGGCGGGCCGTGCGGTCGACACGGGCCTGCGCGACAAGGCCGAGCGGGCGTACGACGCGCTCACGGCCATGGCGACGCAACAGCAACAGCAGCCCGCCTGATCGCCTACTCAGCCGGGCGTGCGCCCGTACGTCAGCGCTCGCCACAGCCACTCCACTGGGCCGAAGCGGAAGCGGCGCAGGTAGGCCGCCGATAGCGCGAGTTGTGCCAGGAAGAGGAGCATACCCAGCGCGATGGCCGACGCGTGGCCCACGCGACCGTACAGGCCGAACCCGTAGCCCAGGGCCAGCGTCGTCATCACGAGCGACTGCAACAGGTAGTTGCTGAGCGCCAGGCGTCCGACGTTCGCGAACGCTCGGGTGAGGGCCCGGCCGCGCTGCAGGAGCAGCGCACCGCCGCAGGCGTAGCTCAGGGCGCCGCTGACGCCGCCGACGACGTACGAGGCGACGTGGAGCACCGCGACCAGGTCGAGGCTCAGCGCGTCGACCCGGGCATG
>PWQI01000202.1 GCA_003556805.1 Trueperaceae bacterium
GACTGCAGCTGTTCGTGGCGTAGGAGTCCGAGCGCCATCACGTTCACGAGGGGGTTCTGCTCGAAGCACCGGTGGAAGCCGATCTCGCCGCCGACCGTGGGCACACCGATGGCGTTGCCGTACCCGGCGATGCCTCGAACCACGCCGTCGAGCAGGTAGCGCGTGCGCGCGGTCGAGATGTCGCCGAAGCGCAACGCGTCGAGGACGGCGAACGGGCGGGCGCCCATGGCGAAGATGTCGCGCAAGATGCCGCCGACGCCGGTCGCTGCGCCCTGGACGGGTTCGACGGCACTGGGGTGGTTGTGGCTCTCCATCTTGAAGGCCACACCCCATCCATCGCCGACGTCGACGACGCCGGCGTTCTCGCCCGGTCCCTGGAGCACCTGCGGGCCCTCGGTCGGGAGCCGCCGCAGCAGCGGCCGTGAGTTCTTGTAGCCGCAGTGCTCGCTCCAGAGGGCGCCGAACATCGCAGCCTCGACCGCAACGGGGTCGAGCCCCAGCTGAGCGACCATCAGCGCGAACTCGTCGGTGCTGAGCCCGAACGTGGCCGCCTGCTCGGCCTGCGCGACGACGCCGCCAGGGACCGGCGGGACGCTCTCGGGGATCGCGACCGTGTCGTGAGCCTGGTCGAGTCGGGCGGTGTCGAACGCGCTCACGCGCGCACCGCAGCGTCGATCAGCGCTTCCAGGAGACCTCGCCCATCGCTGCCGCCGAGCAGCGGTTCGACTGCGCGTTCCGGGTGCGGCATCATGCCGAGGACCGTACCGCGTTCGTCGACGATGCCGGCGATGGCATGCAGCGAACCGTTGGGGTTGGCGGCCGGGTCGACCGCCCCGTCGTGGCGCACGTAGCGCAGCGCGACACGCCCCTCGCCCTCGAGCCGCTCCAGGGTGGCCTCGTCGGCGACGTAGCGACCCTCGTGGTGGGCGATCGGGAGCCTCAGGACGGCGTGATTGGCGTAGCCGCTCGTGAAGGCGCTGGGGTGCTCGACGCGCACGTGGACGTCGCGACACTCGAAGCGCAGTCCTTCGTTCTGGGCGAGCGCCCCGGGCAGCAGCCCCGACTCCGTGAGGATCTGGAATCCGTTGCAGATCCCGAGCACGGGCCCGCCGCGCTGCGCGAACGTACGCACGGCCTGCATCACCGGGCTGTGCGCGGCGAGCGCACCCGAGCGCAGGTAGTCGCCGTAGCTGAAGCCGCCCGGCACGACGACGGCGTCGGGGGCGCCGAGGTCGTGCTCGGTGTGCCACACGAAGCGCGCGTCGGACCCCAGGACCTGGCCGAGGGCGTGGTGGGTGTCGGCGTCACAGTTGGAGCCGGGGAACCGGAGCACCGCGATCGATGGCATGTGGGGGTCCTTCACAGGTGGGTGATCGCGGCGTCACGAGCGTCTCGTCATGGCACGCGCGCCGCGTGCAGTGTGCCGCGTCGCGGAACGCGACGCGCCGTTCACCGGCAATCTACCACGCTCCGCAGCAAGGCCCGTTCGTGTCCGGCGTGCGCGGACCGCGGCCGCAACGCACCGTCGACCGCGGGTTCTGGTATGCTACGCGGTCGGTCGCCTGATAGCGGCCCGCCCCCGCGCCGAGGTGGCGGAACGGTAGACGCAGTCGACTCAAAATCGACCGGGGCAACCCGTGCGGGTTCGAATCCCGCTCTCGGCACCATCTCTAAACACCCCGCGCCCAGAGCGCGCGTTCGAGGAGTCTCACCATGTTCTGGATCGTTCTCGTCTTGTTCATCCTGCTCTCCGCCCTCTTGGTGTTCGTCATCTTGTTGCAGGAACCGAAGCAGTCGGGCCTTGGCGAAGGCCTCGGCGGTGCGGGCGGCGGTTTCGACTTCGGCTCGCGCGGCGGGGTGGCGGGTGGCCTGCAACGGCTCACGATCTACATGGGTGTGACCTGGGGCGTGCTCGCCCTGCTGCTGCAGATCATCCCACGCTGAGCGAGCGCGGCGAGCACGGCGGGAACGGCCCACGGAAGGCGCCTTCGCGACGTCGCCAGCGAGTTGCGAGTTTTTCGAGATGGCAGAGCGCGGCCGCCGGCATGTGCGCGTGGTGCGTGAACAGCACATGAAGATGGTTGGAGCCGCGCGGTTGCACCACCCGCGTGGTGCGCGGTACCTTGGGAATGTGTCGCACGCTCCGAAGTCTTGGACGCTGTACGCAGTGCAGGTCCGACCTTCGGCGACATGACCGGGCAACCGGCATGGCCGGCGGACGGGACGAGGTCGCGCAGCGCGGCTCGTGCGTTCGATCCGGCATCACTCCTGGAGGTACCATGAGACGATTGTTCCTGAGCCTCGCGTTCGCGGCCCTGGCCACCTTTGCCGTGGCGAACCCATTCGTGTGGCCGGCTGCTTGGACCGTCACCCCGCCGGGTGAGGCCGAGTACGGCGGCACGCTGTCCACGGGCTCGTTGAGCGACCCGCGCACCTTCCAACCCGTCCTGCAGTCGGAGACCAACGAGGTCACCGACATGATGCAGTACGCCACCCTCCTGACGCAGGGGCCGGACTCCGACGAGTGGATCCCCTACGCCGCGGAGAGCTTCACGGTCAGCGACGACGGCACGGTCATCGACGTCGTGATCCGCGACAGCCTGCGCTGGTCCGATGGCGAGCCGATCACGGTCCAGGACTACTTCGCCAGCTACATCCTGCAGACCGACCCGGACACCGGCTCGAACAAGTACGACAGCTGGTTCCTGAACGACGTGCAGATCACCATGGAGATCACGGGCGAGCGCTCGCTGCGTATCACGTTCCCCGCCCCCGATCGCCTGGCGTTCAGCACGTTGGCCCACTTCCCGGTCCGTGACGACATCCTCGGCGAGGCCTACCGCACCGGCGGCGCCGACGCGGTCAACGCCCTGTGGGGCACCGAGACCGACCCGAGCGAACTGGTCTTCGACGGTCCGTTCATGCTCACCGGTTTCCAGCCCGGCGAGCGCCTGATCTGGGTGCGCAACCCCTACTTCGGCTCGTGGAACGTCGACGAGGCCGGGAACGAACTCCCCTTCCTCGACGGGATGATCCACCGCATCGCCGACGGCGACGCGCAGCTCAACCTGTTCCTGGCCGGTGAGCTCGACCTCTTCGGGCCCCGCAACCTCGACGACATCGGCGTGATCTCGGTCGCGATCCAGAACGGCGACATCGACGCCGAGGTGATCGAAGGGATCGGCGCCGCGGGCTCCAGCCAGTTCATCGTGTTCAACTGGAACCTCGAGAGCAACCCGTTCCTGCAGAACGTGTTCCGCAACGTCAACTTCCGGCAGGCGATGTGGCACCTGGTGGACCGCGAGGCGATCATCGAGCTCGTCTACAGCGGTGCCGCCTTCCCGATGCACACGAACGTCTACCTCAACAGCCCGTTCTGGGTCAACGAAGACGTCACGACGTACGACTACGACCCCGAGCGCGCGCTCGAGTTGCTCGCCCGTGCCGGCTTCAGCCATCGCGACGGGCAGGGCTACCTCGTGAACGCCGAGGGCCAGCGCATCAGCTTCACGCTCGCGACGAACGCCGGCAACGCCCAACGTGAGCAGATCACGCAGATCTTCGCCGACGACGCCCAGGCGATCGGCATCGACGTGACGCCGACGGCACTCGACTTCTCGCTGCTCGTCGACCAGTTGCTGTCGACCGGCGAAGACCGCCCCTTCGAGGCGATCTTGATCGGCCTCACCGGCGGCGGCCGCGACTGGCCGTTCGGCGACTCCGTGCTGACGTGCGGTGGCTTCCTGCACATGTTCAACACCTCGGGTGATTGCCTGACGGCGACCGAGACCCTGATCGAGCAGCTCGTCAAGCAGGGCCGGCAGACGCTCGACACGGACGCCGCCCGCGAGATCGGCTTCGAGATCCAGGAGCTCGAGGCGCAGATGGCCCCGATCCTCTACACCGTCAGCCCGCAGGTGCACACGGCCTTCGCGAGCCGCCTCGGTGGCGAGCATCCGCGCGAGATCATGGCCGGCGCTCCGGTCGGTACGCGTCAGCTCCCGCTCACGCACATCCGCTGACCATCGGGTGAGCGAGTCGCGCCGTCACGGCGCGTTGCACGCAGCGAACGGGGTGGTCCGCATCGCGCGGACCACCCCGTTCTGGTCCCACCAGCCACCGACGTGCCCTTGACCCTGGCATCGGGCGGCGGAACGCGCTACGGTGGGCTCGTATCTCGTTGATACACACTCTCTTCGACCGGGAGGTCGGGCTTGCTCCCATACATCATCCGTCGGTTCTTCCACTTGATCCCGACGTTCCTCGGGGCCACGTTGTTGGCCTTCCTGATCTCCCAGCTCGTGCCCGGCGACTTCGTCACCCAGCGCGCGCTCGAGCCGAACGTCAGGCAAGAGACGATCGATCGGATGCGCGCGCAGTTCGGCCTCGACCAACCTGTCCTGGTGCAGTACGTCCGCTGGATGGGCAGTCTGGTCCAAGGCGACCTCGGCATGTCGTTCTCGAGCAACCAGCCGGTCATGAACGTGATCCGGCGGCCGATCCAGAACTCGCTCTACCTGGTCTTGTTCGCCACCATCCTGCTGTGGTTGATGGCGATCCCCTTGGGGGTGTTCAGTGCCGTCCGGCAGTACACCTTCGGGGACCAGGCGGTCTCGGCCGTCAGTTACTTCGGCCTGGCGATACCGAACTTCTTCTTCGCGCAGGTCCTGGTGCTCGGCCTCTTCTTGTTCCGAGGTTTCACGCGCGAGACGTTCGGCTACTCGAGCCTGTTGTTCCCCGTCGCCGGCATGACCAGCAACGGCTGGGAGAACTTCACGCCCTGGCATCAGTTCTGGGACATCATGTGGCACATGATCATCCCGGGCTTCGTCATCGCGACCGCCAGCATCGCCGGGTTCACCCGGGTCTTGCGCGGCCAGATGATCGAGTACCTCGGCAGCGACTTCATCCGCACGGCCCGGGCGAAGGGTCTCGGCAACCGCTCGATCACCTACAAGCACGCCCTGCGCCCAGCGATCATCCCGTTCATCGCCGGGATCGGCGCGCTGCTGCCGTCGCTGATCGGTGGTGCGGGGCTCGTCGAGATCGTCATGGCCTGGCCCGGCATCACGCCGCGCCTCCTCGACGCCATCCAGCGCCAAGACATCTACGTGGTGCTCGGGTTCCTGGTGATCTCGTCGCTCCTGCTCATGATCGGCAACCTGATCTCCGACCTCCTCTTGGCCGTGGCCGACCCACGGATCCGGTACGGGTGAGGAGGACACCATGACCGTCCCGAACCCCTCACAGAGCCAGATGCCCAAGGGCAAGGACGTCGCCAAGGTAGCCGTCGGCGGCAAGACCCAGGGTCGCATCGTCTGGGAGCAGTTCCGCAAGCACCACATCGCGCTCGTGGGCCTGGTCGTGCTCCTGCTGATGTACGTCGCGGCCGCCTTCGCAGGCTTCCTGGCACCGTACGGCATGAACGAGTACCGCCGCACCCCGGTGTCGGCCTTCATGCCCCCGACCACGATCCACTGGACCGATCCCGAGACGGGCCGGCTCACGCGGCCCTTCGTGTACGAGTTCGTGTCCGAGCGCGACCCGGTCACCCGTCAACGCGTGTACGTCGAGAACACCGACGGGGCGCGCTACCCGATCCAGTTCTTCGTGCGCCGGCCGAACCAGACGTACCGCATCCTCGGCATCTGGCAGAGCGACCTGCGGCTGTTCGGCGTCGAGGACCCCGCCAGGGTGTTCCTGTGGGGCACGAACTCGCTCGGCAAGGACCTCTTCACGCGCATCCTCTACGGTGGCCAGGTGTCGCTCACCATCGGCGTGTTGGCCGTCTGGGTGTCGCTCACGTTGGGCTTGACGTTCGGCGTGATCGCCGGTTTCTACGGCGGCTTGGTCGACGACTTCTTCATGCGTCTGGTCGAGGTCCTCGACGCGATCCCTGGCCTCTTCCTGCTGATCGTGCTGGCGACGCTCCTCAAGGACCCGCGAAATCCGCTCGCCCAGCTGTTCGGGCTACAGATGACATCGGCTCAGACGTTCCTGATGATCGTCATGGTGCTGGGCTTCGTCAGCTGGGGTGGCCTCGCGCGCACGATCCGAAGCCTGGTCCTCAGCCTGCGAGAGATGGACTACGCGCAGGCGGCCAAGGCGCTCGGTGCGAGCGAGGGCCGCGTCATGTTCCGGCACCTGCTGCCGGCCACCGCCAGCTACGTCATGGTCATCCTGACGCTCGCGATCCCCGGCTTCATCCTCACCGAGGTGGGACTGTCGTTCCTCGGCCTCGGGCCGTCCGAGCTCGACTCGGCGAGCTGGGGGCTGCTGCTGCGCGACGCCACGGCCCGCGGTGTGAGCATCCAGTTCGTGCCGTGGCTGCTGATCCCGGGCATCCCGATCTTCATCGCCGTGCTGTGTTGGAACCTCGTTGGTGACGGCCTGCGCGACGCGTTCGATCCGAAGAAGCGGCGGTGACCGCTCTCGCCACACCCGCCTCGTCGCTACCCGGCACGCAGTGCCGCGCCCGCGTGTGTCCTACGGCACGCGAGGGCGCGCGTACGCTTGCAGCGAATCGGGTACACTCTCGTGTCATGAGAGGTAATCCCTAATGCCCAGTCCCGATCGCCTGTTGGACGTCGTCGACCTGAAGACCTACTTCGACACCGATGAAGGTACGGTCAAGGCCGTCGACGGTGTCAGCTTCCACCTGGACAAGGGCGAGACGCTCGCCGTCGTCGGCGAGTCCGGGTCGGGCAAGTCGGTCACCAGCCTGTCGGTGATGCGCCTCATCCCCACGCCGCCCGGCCGCATCGCAGGCGGCAACATGCTGTTCGAGGGTCAGGACCTCGCCAAGAAGAGCGAGCGCGAGATGCGCCGTATCCGTGGCAACGAGATCTCGATGATCTTCCAAGAGCCGATGACGAGCCTGAACCCCGTGTACACCGTCGGCGATCAGATCGCCGAGGCCATCGTGCTGCACCAGAAGAAGAGCTACAAGGCGGCCATGAAGCAGTCCGCCGACATGCTCGACCTAGTGGGCATCCCCGAGCCCGGCAAGCGCGTCAAGAACTACCCGCACCAGATGTCCGGCGGCATGCGGCAGCGCGTGATGATCGCGATGGCGCTCTCGTGCAACCCGAAGCTGCTCATCGCCGACGAGCCGACCACCGCGCTCGACGTGACGATCCAGGCCCAGATCCTCGACCTGATGCGCAAGCTGCAGAGCGAGATCGGCATGTCGATCCTGTTCATCACCCACGACCTCGGTGTCGTCGCCGAGATGGCCGATCGCGTGGTCGTGATGTACGCCGGTCGCGCCGTCGAGGAGTCCGGCGTCGTGCCCATCTTCAAGGACCCGAAGATGCCGTACACGCTGGGACTGATGAACTCGATCCCGCGCGTCGACCGCGCCGCGACGCACCAAGTGCGCCTCGAGGCGATCCCCGGCAACGTCCCGAACCCGCTCAGCCTTCCGCAAGGCTGCGCGGTCCACCCGCGCTGCAAGTACATCGACAAGGACCGCTGCACGGCCGCAGTCCCGGAACTGGTCGACTCAGGTGACGGCCACATGGTCCGCTGCGTGCGCCATGCGGAACTCGACCTCAAGGAAGACGTGACCACATGAGCGACGCTCCTGAACGGACGATGACGGACGCGAACGTCGGCAAGGAGAGCGCCGGCGCGACCCACCAGAAGACGACCACGAAGGCCAAGCGCGACGAGCTCCTGCTGGAGATCAAGGACCTCAAGAAGTACTTCCCGATCCGCGGCGGGGTGTTCTCGCGCGTCGTCGCGAACGTCAAGGCCGTCGAGGACATGAACTTCACGATCAACCGCGGCGAAGTGGTCGGTCTCGTGGGCGAGTCGGGCTCGGGCAAGACGACCGCCGGCCGCGCCATCTTGCGCCTGATCGAGCCGACGGCCGGCGAGATCCTGTTCGACGGTGTCGACGTTGCGAAGCTCTCGAAGTCGAAGCTGCGCGAGTATCGCCGCAAGATGCAGATCATCTTCCAGGACCCCTTCGCCAGCCTGAACCCGCGCATGTCGGTGGGTGACATCATCGGCGAGGCGCTCACCATCCACAACCTCGCGCGCGGCAAGGCCAAGGAGGCCCGCGTCGCCGACCTGCTCGAGCGCGTCGGCATGAGCCCCGGCCACATGCGGCGCTACCCGCACGAGTTCTCGGGCGGTCAGCGTCAGCGCATCGGCATCGCCCGCGCGCTGGCGGTCGATCCTGACTTCATCGTCGCCGACGAGCCCGTCTCGGCGCTCGACGTGTCGATCCAGGCGCAGGTGGTGAACCTGCTCCAGGACCTCAAGGACGAACTCGGCCTGACGATGCTGTTCATCGCCCACGACCTCGGCGTGGTGGAGTACATCTCCGACAAGGTGATCGTGATGTACCTCGGACGCATCATGGAGATCGCACCGGCGAAGGAGCTCTACCGCAACCCGGTGCCCCCGTACACCGAGGCGCTCCTGTCCGCCGTGCCGATTCCCGACCCGACCGTCAAGCGCGACCGGGTGATCCTCCAGGGCGACATCCCATCCCCGATCAACCCGCCATCTGGCTGCGTCTTCCGCACGCGCTGCCCCATCGCGACCGAGGACTGTGCACACGTGGTGCCACAACTCGAGCAGGTGGGCGACGATCCGCAGCACTTCAAGGCCTGCATCCACCGCTAGACGGGAGGCCGCCCATGGCGGGCGCGCGTCATGAGCACGGCCGCGATCGCGACGGCGACGACGACCGCTTCGAGGGTGACCGACCGAAGCTCACAAACCGCGATACGTGGCGACTGATCTTCGCCACGTATCGCGTGTCGTTTCCGTACCTGCTCGTGTTCATCCTCGCCATGTTGGCCGCGACGTGGCTGGTAACCGTCGTGTTGTTCTGATGGTCGATCGCGACACGCAGCGGCTGCACGACGCCGTGTTGGCGTTGCTGCCGACCGGGCACGACTCCCCCGAGTTGGACCGCTTCACCGCGTTGATGCGCGACTACCCGTCTCGCGGCGGCAAGCGCGTGCGTGGGCGCCTGGTGCTGGCATCTACGGCGGCGCATGGCGGCGACGTCGAGCGGGCGCTGACCGTCGCCGCTGCGTTGGAGTTGTTCCAGAACTGGGTGCTCGTTCACGACGACATCGAAGACGATTCCGAGGAGCGGCGCGGCGCGCCAGCGCTCCACCGGAGCGTCGGTGTGCCCATCGCCCTCAACGTCGGCGATGCCATGCACGTCTACATGTGGGACGCACTCATCGCCCTGCGTGAGCGCGCCGATTTCGACGCCGACGCCATACGGCGTGAGTTCCTGTGGATGATCCACCGCACGGCCGAGGGTCAGCACCTCGACCTCACGTGGGTCGCCGAGGGCCGTTTCGACATCGGTGAGGAGGCCTACCTCGGCATGGTCCGGCGCAAGACGGCGGCCTACACCGTCGTCAGCCCGCTCCGTCTCGGGGCACACGCGGCGGGCCGGGCGCCGCACCCCGATCTGGCGTCGATCGGCGACCGGTTGGGCGCAGCGTTCCAGATCCGCGACGACGTCCTCAACCTCCTGCCCTCCGAGGGCGGCGCGTACGGCAAGGAGTTCGCCGGCGATCTGTACGAGGGGAAGCGCACGCTGGTGCTCGCCCATGCCCTAGCCCACGCCCAGCCAGACGAGACGATCGAAGCGATCGAGCGGCTTCGGCCAGCGCGGGAGGCACGCACGGCGGACGACGTGCGCTGGCTGTTGGACCTGATCGAGCGAACGGGGTCGCTGCGCTACGCCCAAGCGCGGGCGGAGGCGCTCGCGAGCGCGGCGTTGCGCGAACTCGAGAGCGTGCTCGCCGACCTTCCCGGTCGCGCGGCGGCCGAGTCACTCCTGTACGGCTTGCGCGACCTGACGAACCGGACCACCTGACAGAGCACCCGGCCACGCCGCCGGCGTCGGCGCCGCCACGCACACACGTGGGACGGCCCGGTGCCTACGGCGGAGCGGCCGCGGCCCACGCCGGCCTCCTGCGCCGCGGGCGCCGTTGGCATGCTGATGCGTATGGCGCCTCAGACTGCCCGACGGCCGTTCGCAACGGCCCTGGCCCGCTGCGCAGCGCCACTGCTGGACGCGTTGGCGGCGTTGGCGCCGTGCCCGGTGTGCGGAGAGCGGCCGGCGCGCGCTCACGGCTGTTGTGATGCCTGCATGGCGCGGGGGTGGTGGGCACGCCGCGACGGCGACGTCGTATCGCTCGGTGGCTATCGCGATGGTCTGGGCGAACTCATCCGGTCGGCCAAGTTCGGCGGCGCGATGCGCGTGCTCGACGTCCTCGGCACAGCGTTGGCCGACGGCGTGTGCAGGGCGCTGGCCGACACGCCGGAGCGACGGCATCTCTGGCTCGTGCCGGTCCCGAGCCACCCTCGACGACGCGCGGCACGCGGTGACGACCCCTCGCTCCGGTTGGCTCGCGCGATGGCGCGGCGCGCCATCGACGGCGACCACGAGCGCGCTGGCTGTGCCGTCCGCACGCGGGTCGCCGAAGCGCTGCGGCGCAGCGGCGTGGGACCACCCCAGTCGCGGCTGCGTCCCGCGCAACGCGCCTCGAACGTCGCCGACGCGTTCGAGCTCGAGCCGTGTTGGCGTGCGCGTGTCATCGGCGCCGACGTCGTGCTCGTCGACGACGTCCTGACCAGCGGGGCGACGATCCGGTCGGCCGCCGAGCCGCTACGCTCGGCGGGTGCGGTCGTTCGACTGATCGCGGTGGTGGCTGTCGCGCGCGCCTAGAGCGCGATCAACAGACCGGTGACGCCGCCGAGCATGCTGCCGACGATCACCTGTGGGTACGTGTGGCCCAGGAGCGTCTTCAACGCCGTCGGCTGGAACCCCTCGTCGAACAGGTGCGCGAGTTCCTGCACGAGGTCGTTGATCAACTGAGCGTGCATGCCAGCCGCTCGACGGATGCCGCTCGCGTCGTACATGACGATGCCCGCGAACACGATCGCGAGCGCGAAGATCGTCGAGTCGAAGCCCTCGACCATGCCGATCGTGATGGCGAGTGCGGTGACCGTGGCCGAGTGCGACGACGGCATGCCGCCGGTCTCGAGCATACGGTCGAACGCCCAGCGCCGCTCCGTCAAGAGGACGAGGATCACCTTCAGGACTTGCGCCGCGAGCGTCGCCGTCACGGCCGAGATGAGGGGGAGGTTGTCGAGCAGGGTCATCGCGCGGCTGCGATACGCCGTTCTGCTGCTGAGACGGTGTTCTGCACGACCATGGCGACGGTCACGAGTCCGGTACCGCCCGGCATCGGGGTCACGGCTCCGGCCACGTCCCACACGTCCGGGGCGACGTCGCCCACGATCTTCCCATCGATGCGGCTCATCCCGACGTCGAGCACGGCGGCGCCTGGCTTGACCATCGCGCCCTGCACGATCCCCGCCCGCCCGACGGCGGCCACGACCACGTCGGCCTCCCTGACCACGGCCCCCAGGTCACGTGTGCGGGAATGGGCGAGCGTCACGGTCGCATGGCGGCGCAAGAAGAGCGCGGCTGCGGGCTTGCCGACGAGGTTCGAGCGCCCGACGATCACCACGCGTTGCCCCTGCAGCGCGATGCCGTAGTGATCGCAGATCGCCTCGAGTCCCAACGGCGTACAGGGGACGAGTCCGGGTAGTCCCGACCAGAGCCTGCCAACGTTGACGGCATGGAAGCCGTCGACGTCCTTGTCGGGGTCGATCGCCTCCAGGACGGGCGCCTCGTCGAGGTGCGCCGGCAGCGGCAGCTGGACCAACACACCGTCGACGCCCTCGTCTTCGACGACGGCGACGACGCTCGCCATCAACGTGGCTTGGTCGGTCTCCTCCGGGAGCACGAGCGTCTCCGCCTCGACGCCCACGCGTCGAGCGAGGCGCTGCTTGCTCCGGACGTAGGATGCGCTCGCCGGGTCCTCCCCGACGCGGACGAACACCAGCTTCGGTGGCCGTGGCAACGCCGCGACGCGTGCCGACACGCGTTCCGCGATGGCGTCGGCGACGGCGCGACCGTCGAGCGATGTGGCTCGCATGTCCGGCATCACACCACGACGGCGCCGCGCGGAGGCGCCTGTCGCAAGACCTTCGCCAACACACCGTTGACGAACCGACCCGAGTCCTCGCCACCGTACTTCTTGGCCAAGCGCACGGCCATCTCCACCGTCACCTCTCCGGGCACGTCGAGCGCCGAACGCTCCGCCAGCGCGAGCCGCAGCACGTTCAGGTCCGTCTGCGCCATCTGGCCGAACGTCCAACCCTCGATGAGCTGCTCGAGCTCGGCATCGATGCTGACGCGACGCTCGGCGAACGTCCGCACGAGCCGTTCGGCGAGTTGCACGGTCTCGGCGTCGAGGCCTTCGCCGTACGTGTCGTCGCCGTCGTCGAGAACGAGTTCGGTCCGCAACTCGTCCCATACGTCGAGCACGTCGAAGCCCCCGCGCTCGGACTGGAACAGCGCCTGGAAGGCGAGTTCGCGGGCGCGGCGCCTAGCCACGCGACCGTCCCTTCGTGGACCTGGGCTTCGCACCGCTCTTCGGCTTCTCCGACGCCGCAGCCCTGTCCGCCGCCACGATCGCCGGCGGCACGTCGACCGCCTCGACGAACACGTCGACGCTGCGCACGTGCAAGC
Organism: Trueperaceae bacterium; assembly: GCA_003556805.1. Classification (GTDB taxonomy): domain Bacteria; phylum Deinococcota; class Deinococci; order Deinococcales; family Trueperaceae; genus CSSed10-48. Next base: position 12,587 of record PWQI01000202.1, read on the forward strand.
CCGTCATGCTCGCGACGGCCTCACGCACCGACTTCTGCGCCCGCTTCGCCACCTTCGGGATCTCCGCGCCGTACGACATCGCCACGGTCAGCGAGACGTCGACCTCGTTGCCTTCTCGCTCGATCTGGATGCCCTTCGCGCGTCGACCTGTGAGGAACTCACCGACGCGCGCTGGTGGCGCGATGGGCCGTACGCCCTCGACCTCGTCGAGTGCGAGTTGGGCGATGCCGTAGAGCACGTCATGCGAGAGCTCGAGTTGCGGTTTCGGGTCGGTCACGACGTCATCCTCCTTGCGATGAAACTGGTGGTCACCGCACCACGGCGATAGAAGGCATTGTCCAGCACCCGCAGATGGAAGGGGACGGTCGTGGACACCCCCTCGATCACGGTCTCGCGCAGCGCCCGATCCATGCGCGCGATGGCCTCGAGGCGGGTCGGAGCCCACGCGATGATCTTCGCGATCAAGCTGTCGTAGTGCGGCGGGATGCGGTAGCCGGCGTAGACGTGGCTGTCGACGCGGATGCCGGGGCCACCCGGCCAGTGAACGTCGGTGACGGTACCCGCTGATGGCCGAAAGTCCTTGTCCGGGTCCTCGGCGTTGATGCGGACCTCGATCGCGTGCCCCCGCACGGCGATGTCCTGTTGCCGGAACGCGAGCCCCTCCCCGGCGGCGAGCAGCAGCTGCGCTTGCACGAGATCGACGCCCGTGACCATCTCCGTCACCGGGTGCTCGACCTGGATGCGGGTGTTCATCTCGGAGAAGTAGAAGCGCCCCTCGCGATCGACCAGGTACTCGCAGGTACCGGCACCGCGATACTGGATCGAAGCCGCGAGCGCGACGGCCGACTCAGCGATCGCAGCGCGGGTCTCGTCGTCGAGCATGGACGGCGCCTCTTCGAGCATCTTCTGGTAGCGGCGCTGGATCGAGCAGTCGCGATCGAACAAGTGCACCACGTTCCCCTCGCCGTCGCCGAAAACCTGGATCTCGACGTGGCGGGGTTCCTCGAGGTACTTCTCCATGTACATGGCGGGATCGCCGAACGCCGAGCGCGCTTCCTCCTGAGCGTTCACGAACGAACGCTCGAGATCGACGGGCGACTGCACCACCCGCATGCCTCGGCCGCCACCGCCTGCGGACGCCTTCAGGATGACCGGATACGCGATTTTCGTCGCGAACGCGGCCGCGGCCTCGAGGTCGGCCAAGGGCTCGGACCCCGGCGTGACGGGGACACCGGCTTCGACGGCCAAGCGTCGCGCGTTCGCCTTGTCGCCGATGCGCTCGATCGTCTCGGGGCGCGGGCCGATGAACACCAGGTTGTGCTCCTCGCACTTCTCGGCGAACTCGGCGTTCTCGGCCAGGAAGCCGTAGCCAGGGTGCACGGCCTCCGCACCCGTCACGATCGCCGCCGACAGGATGTTGCGGATGTTGCGGTACGAGCCGCCGGACGCCGCCGGGCCGATGCAGATCGCCTCGTCCGCAAGCAGCACCGGCAGCGACGTCTCGTCGGCCTCCGAGTAGGCCACCACGCACTTCACACCGAGCTCACGAGCGGCGCGCAGGACGCGGAGCGCGATCTCACCGCGGTTGGCGATCAGGATCTTCTTGAACATGCCGCTCCCCGGCCGCTCAGCTCGGATCGATCCGGAACAGCACCTGGCCGTACTCGACCGGGTCCTCGTTCTTGACCAAGACCTCGACCACGGTGCCGGCGACGTCGGCCTCGATCTCGTTCATGAGCTTCATGGCCTCGATGATGCACAGCACCGCGCCGACCTGAACCCGATCACCGGGCTTGACGTAGTTCGGCACGTCGGGCGCCGGAGCGGCGTAGAAGGTGCCGACGATCGGTGCGGTGACGTCCACCAAGCGCGAGGCGGCGACGGGGTCCGCGGTCGGTGCGCTTGGGGTCGACGCGGCGGTCGCGGCGACCGGTGCGGCCGGGCTGGGGGCAGGGGCCGACGGCGTGGCCGCGCCGGCGTCCACGTGTGCCGATCGCACTGGGACTCCGCCGCGCACCAAGCGCACGCGTTCCACGACGCCGTGTTCGTCGCGTCGCTCGACCTCCACCTCCTGGACGTCGGCCACACGCATGGCGTCCATCAGGCGCTTGACGTCGGCGGGGCGCATCAGGCGCGTCCCAAGTACTCACCCGAGCGCGTGTCGACCCGCACCGTCTCGCCCGGCGAGACGAACAGCGGTACCTGGACCATCGCCCCGCTCTCGAGCTTGGCCGGCTTGCTGCCACCGGACACGGTGTCGCCCTTGACGCCGGGATCGGTCTCGACGATCTTCAACTCGATCACGTTCGGCAGCGTGACCTTCAGGGCTCGCCCCTGGTAATAGTCGACCGTCACCTCGACGTTCTCCTTCAAGAACCGCGCGCCATCGCCGATCTGACCGCGATCGAGGGTCGGTTGCTCGAACGTCTCGAGATCCATGAACGTGACGGTATCGCCGTCGGCGTAGAGGTACTGCATCGGCCGGTAGTCGATGAAGATGTCTTGCAGCTTCTCGCCACTGTTGAACGTGCGTTCCACGATCGACAGCGTCTCGAGGTTGCGGAACTTCGCGACGACCTTCGCACCGCCGCGGCCGATCTTCTGGTGCTGATATCCGAGACACTCCCACAGGCCGCCGTCCATCTCGACCTTGGTTCCGTTGCGCAGATCCGTCACGCTGATCATCGTCAGTCTTCCTCCGGGGGTGGTAGGCCGGCCCTTGCGGCCCTTGCGCTCGCTGCCGGCCTCGTCGGCCGCCCTGTGGGCCGCCCTGTGGGTCGCCCTGGGGGCCCGCAGCACGTCGGGGCCCAGCTGGAGCGGTACCGGCACAGTCTAGCACCGGCTCCCCTCGTGTCGGTCCGCTTCACGCTTCGTCGAAGGCGATCTCCGTCGGAGCGTACGCCATGGCGTCGAGCGCGGACGCGAACTCGGCGTCGTCGAGGTGACCGCCCATGACCGCCACGAGCGCCGCCTCGAGCAGGTTCGTGGCGAGGCTGCGGCCTCCGTACCGCGGCGTGGTCGTGACGAGGCGCGCCGCACCCGCGTCGCGGAGGAACGCGACGTCCTCCCGCGTCGTCGTGTTGGTGAGCACCGTCACGCCGTCCATCCGGGCCGGTGCGAAACGCCGGATCATGTGCCAGTCGCCGGCGATCACGTCGGCCCAGTGGTACTGCGCCGCATAGCGCTCGGTGGTCTCCCCGCGGTCCTGCGCGCCACCCGTCGAGTAGATCCACTTGACCGGCAACTGGACCGCCACCGGCCCCACGGTGCGCGCCACCGCATCGAGGGCACGCGCCGACGTGAAACAGCGGCACGCCGAACGCGAACGCGAGGTCGCCGAAGCGGAGGTCGGCCCCATGCCGCATCAGCGCCTCGGCCATGCCGAAGCGGTCCACGGCACTGGTCACGAGCACGCGGCGCGCTCTCCAACCGACGCTGGCTTCGAGCATGTCGATCGTCCGCCGCTCGAGGGTGTGCTTGAGACCGGCGCCGCAGACCACTGGCGTGCGTGGGGCTGCCGCAGCCAGGTGTCGCGCCTCCCGGAAGTGGTAGCGCCGCGAGCCCCAGCGCAGGTAGAGGTCGATGCCGCCGAGACCGATCGCGTCGACGTGCCCGTCGAGCGAGGCGATCAACGCGCGCGCCGCACGAACGTCGCCATCGACGCCCCGCCGCTCGATCCTGACCTCTTCACCCAGGAGCGTGATCACCTGATCCGTGTTGCGGCGCTTCGAGCCCAAGGACACGCTGACCGCGTGCTTCACGCCGCCCGCCGCACCGTTGCGAGGCGAGCGACGCTCCAGCTCACGGCAGCGTCTTCCCGTACCACTCGACCACCGGCCTGGCATCGATCGCGTAGCGGTATCCCAGCCCCTCCCAGAAGCGACGGGCGCCGACGTTGCGACCGTAGATGCTCGCCAAGAGGCGCTTGGCACGCCCTGCGAGGCGCGCCTCGAGACGCTGGACGACGGTGCGACCGAGACCGCGGTCGCGCACCGCCTGGTGCACCAAGAGGAGGTTGACCGTGGCGTCCCCCTCCTCGGGGTAATCGAGCTTGTAGTCCAGGTAACCGACGACCCAGCGGCCGCATCCTGCGTCGCGCAGGGCGTCGTCCAGCACCACACCCACGACCTCGGGGACGCATACCAGCTCGATCACGCGGCGCTCGTCGCGCTCCGCGGCCGAGAGCTCGGTCGCTACCTCGTCCTGCGTCGGCAGGGGGATGCTGATGGTATCGAAGTATTGGGGGTTGTTGACGTAGAGCGCGTGGACGATGGCAGCGTCTTCAGCAGTCGCGGTGCGCAGGCTGCAGTCGATTTCGGCCGGCACCACGCCCACGACGCTGTGGGGCGACGTAGGTTCGCCTGACATCAGGCCGAGGCTACCATGGGCCGGATCACCCTACGTCGTGCCGTACACTCTGAACCGTGACCGACGCAGCCCCCACTCCGACCCGCGCGCCCATCGTCGACGCCCATCTCGACCTGGCGCACAACGCCGTGGCGTCCGGCCGCGACCTTCGGCTCCCGCTCGACGCCCTGCGGCAACGCGAACGACGGACGTCGGAGACCGCCATGGTGACCTGGCCAGAGCTGCGTGATGCCGGCGTCGACCTCGTGTTCGGGACGCTCTACGCGTCGCCGGCAGCGCGCGTGCCCATGCAGGCCGCCGGGCCCGGCGAAGCACCCGCCACCGCGGCGCCGCGAACCGACCGTGCGTCCGGGTACGTCGATGCCGAGGGAGCGCACGCGCAGGCGCTGGCGCAGCTGCAGTGGTACCAGAGCATGGCCAGCGAGGGCTGGATCCGCATCGTCCGTGACCGCAGCGATCTCGGCGCCCTGCAGCGCGAGCGCGCCGCCTCCCCCACCGGGCCCATCGGCGTGGTCCTGCTCATGGAGGGGGCCGACCCCGTGCGCACGCCCGACGAGGTGCAGTGGTGGTGGCAACAGGGCGTCCGCATCATCGGGCCCGCCTGGCAAGGCACGCGTTACGCAGGCGGGACGCGCGCACCGGGGCCCTTGACGGCGCTCGGTCGTGACCTCGTCGACGCCATGTCGAGCATCGGGATGGCGCTCGACGTCAGCCATCTGGCCGACGAGTCGCTGTGGCAGGCACTCGAGCGGCATCGTGGCGCCGTCCTCGCCAGCCACAGCAACGCCCGGGCGCTCACACCGACCGATCGCCACCTGAGCGACGACGCTCTGGTCGCCCTCGGCGAGCGCGACGCGGTGGTCGGACTGGTGCTCGGCAACGCCTTCCTCGACGCCAGCGTGGGCCGCGGCGGCGACGTCGCGTTGACCCGCGTCGGCGAGCACTTCGAGCACGTTCGTGGTCTCGTCGGCGACGGTCGGGTCGGTATAGGGAGCGACCTCGACGGCGGGTTCGGCGCCGAGGAGACGCCCGTCGAACTCGGCCGCGGGCGGGACTTCGTTCGGTTGGGCGAGGCGGTCGCGGCCGAGCAGCGAGCCAGCTTCCTCGGTACCGCCTGGTGGTCGTGGCTGGAGCGGTCACTGCCCGAGACATGAGTCTCGCGTCGCCGCCCGAGCACGTCGGTGACGGCCGCCAGCCGGCACGCGCCCCCGTATCGTGGTTCGCGGCACGCGTCGGTCACGGTGCGGTCCTGGCCCCGATGGCCGGCTTCAGCGACGCACCGTTCCGGCGTGTGGCGCGCCACTTCGGCGCCGCCTGGGCCGTGAGCGAGATGGTCTCTGCCAACGGCCTGGCTCGCGCGATCCAAGACGAGCGGGGCCTGCAGATCTCCGCGCCCTACGAAGGTGAGCCCTTCGTCGTGGTCCAGATCTTCGCCGCAGCCCCCGACCTGGCCGCTCGGGCCGTGGTCCGCCTCGAGCGGGCCTACCGACCCGACGCGTTCGACCTCAACCTCGGCTGCCCTGCGAAGAAGGTGATCAACCGCGGTTGCGGCAGCGAGCTGCTGCGTGATCCCGAACACGCTGCGGCGGTCCTCGGCGCGATGGTGCGTGCCGCGAGCGTGCCGGTGAGCGCGAAGCTGCGCCTCGGGGTCGACACCGACGTGTCGGTCGAGGTGGCGCAGGCGCTGGCGGCCGCCGGAGCGGCGGCGCTCGCCGTCCATGGCCGTACGGCAGTGCAGCGCTATCAGGGCCGGGCCGATTGGAGCGCCATCGCGCGGGTCGCCGCGGCCGTCGACGTGCCCGTCTTGGGGTCGGGTGACGTGAGCGACGCGGCCGGCTACCGTCAAGCACGCGCCGCAGGCGTCGGTGTGATGATCGCCCGCGCGGCCGTCGGCCGCCCCTGGCTGTTCTCGAGCGTCCTGGGTGGCGAGCCCCCGACGGCGGACGAGATCGTCACGGTGATGTGGCGGCACGCCCGCGACCACGTCGCCTGGTACCAAGGCGAGCGCCCCCTGCGCAGCCTGCGCGGACACCTCGCGGCCTACGCGCGCGAGCTGAACGCCGCGTACGGCGGACCCACGTGGGCGGACGCGCTTCGCGAGGCGCTGGTGCGGGTCGACTCGCTCGCCGACCTGCGCGACGCTGTGCGAGCGATCGCCGGTGTCGACGTCGAGCGGAGTCACGTGCACCTCGGCGACGTGTGGCGGCGTCTTGCCGAAGCCGACGCAGCCCGTGCGCGGCAGGTGGCTGGGTAGACTGACGCGATGCCGATGCTGGCGCGTCTCGCGCTGCGAAACCTCCTGAGACATCCCTGGCGATCCGCGGCGACCATCCTCGGTGTGGCGTTGGGCGTTGCCGCCGTGCTCGCGACGCTGTCGGTCGGCGCGAACGTCGACGCCAACGTTCGGCGGACCCTCCAAGCGGTCGCCGGACCCGCCGACCTGATCGTCACGCCCGGAGCCACGGGTCGCGCCGTGATCGAGACCGCGGCGCTCGAGGCCACCGTGCGTGCCGATCCGGACGTCGTCTGGGCCGTGCCCGTGCTCAACACCCGAGCCGAGCCCGATCGTGGCAGCGACGCCGTGTCGGCGTCGCTGCTGCCCGGCGTCGACAGCGGCTTCCAACTCGGCGGGCGCCTCACCGAACGACCCGAGACGTTGCCGTTGAGCCTCAGCACCGGCCGATTGCCTGCCGCCGGCGCAGATGAGGTCGTCGTCGGCGAGGGCTTCATGCGCAGCCGCGGCATCGAGGTCGGCGCGGTCGTCGTCTTCGCCAGCCAGGCCGGACCCCTGCCCCTCACCGTCGTGGGCGCGATGGACGAGCGCGTCGCCCTGGCGACCACGAACGGCGGGCGCGTCGGCGTCACGCATCTCAGCGACCTGCAAGCGGGCTTGGGTTTGGCCGGGAGGGCCAGCCACGTCGAGGTCCAACTGCGCTCGGGCGCCGACGTCGACGCCGCCCGAGCGCGCCTGCAGGAGGCGGTTGGCGACGCGTTCACCGTCACCTACCCGGCTGGTGCCGGCGACGTCACGAGCGGCATCGTGCAAACGCTGCAGGCTGGGTTGCTGATCCTTGCGGCCACGCTGATGGCGCTCGGTGGGTTCATGGCCTACAACACCTTCATGGCGGGTGTGGTCGAGCGCACGCGCGAGTTCGCGCTCCTGCGAACCGTGTGCCTCAAGAGCCGTGACATCCGCAACCTGGCCCTCCTTGAAGCCCTCTGGGTCAGCCTCGCCGGGGTCGTTGGAGGACTGCTGCTCGGCATCGTGCTCTCCTACGGCATCACCCGCCTGAACGCCCTCGTGGTCGGTTACGAGTTCAGTGGCGTGGTCGTGCCGCTCGGGCCCGCGCTCGCCGCAGCCGCGATCGGCGTCTCGGTCGCGCTGCTCGCCGCCACGCTGCCCGCGCTCGCCGCGTCGCGCACCTCGCCACTGGCCGCGTTGCGCTCGGTCGACGAGCGGCGGCCGGGGGCGCACGCGCGCCTCGGCTGGGTGCTGGTGGTGACGGGCGTGGTCGCGACGCAGCTCCCGTGGACCGGGTTGTGGGCGTTGTTCGGCACCGGCCTGGCGATGGCGACGTTCTTCGTCGGCGTGGCGCTGGCCGCCGAGAGCCTGATCCAACCCGCCGTCAGTGTGGCGCGTCCGCTGCTGGTGCGTCTGTTCGGCACGCCCGGACGCCTCGGCGCAGGCTTCGCCCGGCGTAACGGCGCGCGCAACGGCGTCGCCATCGGCACCGTGATCGTCGGCGTCGGGCTGATCGTCGGCGTGGCATCGATGACGTCGGGGATCAACCGCGAGATCGCCTCGTGGGTCGACACGACGGTCGTCGGCGACCTGTTCGTGACCTCGCCCGTGCCGTTCGCCGACGACTTCGAGACCCGCGCCAGCGCGGTACCGGGGATCGACGCCGTGTCGGGCGTCGGCTTGCGCGTGGTTCGCTACGAGCCCGAGGGCGTTCCGCGAGGTCGGAGCGTGGTCCTGGTGTTGGTCGATCCCGCCCGCTTCGACCCAGACGCCGGCTTCGGCACGCTCCAGTACCTCAGCGGCCAGGGCGACGACCGACGCGGCTTCGAGGCGCTCTCGCGCGGTGGCAGCGTGCTGGCCGCCAACACGATCCGCGACCGTTTCGACGTCGGCATCGGCGACACGGCGCGCCTACGGACCGACGACGGCTTCGCCGAGTTCCCCATCGAAGGCGTCGTGGTCGACTTCACGAGCGGTGGTGAGACGTTCATCGCCTCGATCCTCGACCTGGAGCGCTTCGGCGGCGGCTCGCCCGACCTGTTCGTGATGACCGTGCTGCCGGGTTTCGAGCCCGAGGCGGTGCGTGACGCGCTCCTGAGCGCCTTCCCCGACACGCTGCTCGACGTGACGCTGAACGCCGAATATCGTGCCGCGATCCTCGACCTGATCCAGCAGACCTTCACGACGACCAACATGCTGTTGCTGCTCGCGGCGCTGATCGCCGCGCTCGGCGTGACCAACACGCTGGGCATGAACCTCTCCCGCCGCGCCTTCGAGATCGCCGTCTTGCGGACGCTGGGGTTGCGGCGCCGCGACGTCCAGGCGATGGTCGTGGCCGAGGGGTTGGTCGTCCTCTCGATCGGAGCCGTTCTGGGCGTCGCCTTCGGTCTCTTGCTCGCCGGGGTGATCACCTCGGGCGCCGAAGCCCTGACCGGGTACTCCATCCGGCCCGTCGTCCCGTGGCGCTTGCTCGTCGCCGCAGTCGTCCTGACGCCCGCCCTCGGGCTGCTCGCGTCGCTCGCACCGGCGCGACGCGCCGCCCGCCTGCCTCCACGCGTCGCTCTCGGCGCCGCGGAGCGCGCATGATCCTCGGAGGAGCATGACCCAGACCGCACCCACCAGCCTCCCGACCGACGGTCGTCCCGACGCCGACGCGATGGCCCTGGTCGCGACCGGCCTGCACAAGCGCTACAAGCTCGGTAGCGAGACGGTCCACGCCCTGCGTGGCGTCGACCTCGCGGTCGGGCGCGGCGAGTTCGTGGCCGTCATGGGGGCGTCTGGGTCGGGTAAGAGCACGCTGCTCCATCTGCTCGGCCTGCTCGAGACGCCTGACGAGGGCCACATCTCGATCGGCGGCACGGCTACGGTCGGCCTCGACGACGACGCATTGACGGAGATGCGCCGCCGCAGCCTCGGGTTCGTGTTCCAGAGCTTCGAGCTCATCCCGAACCTGACCGCGGCCGAGAACGTGCTGCTGCCCGCCGACATGGTCGGCGACGGGGTCGCTGGCCGAGAGCGTTTGGCTCGGCTCGCCGGTATCCTCGGCATCGACGATCGCCTCGGCCATCGCCCCGACCAGCTCTCGGGCGGGCAGCGTCAACGTGTGGCGCTGGCGCGGGCTCTGATCAACGACCCGGTCATGGTGCTGGCAGACGAACCGACCGGCAACCTCGACAGCCGCACCGGTCGCGAGGTGTTGAGGCTGCTGTCGCACGGCGTCGCCGAACTCGGCTGGACCGTCGTCATGGTCACGCACGACGCACGCGCAGCGATGGAGGCGCAGCGCATCGTGTTCCTGCGCGACGGCCTGCTCGTGGGCAGCGTCGACGCTCGCGACGTCGACGTCCAGACGATCATCGAGCGCACCCTGGCGGAGTGACCGTCGCCTCGGTCTCTCGACAGCGCGAGGCGCGGGCCGTTCACTCGATCAAGACATCCAGCAGTTGGGCTGCCTCGATGCGACGCGACACGACCCCGGGCACCTCGAGGTCCCACGCCCCGTCGAGGGTGATGCGCAACGACGCCGCCTGTCCCGCGGCGAGGCGCGTCAGCTCGGCGACGACGGCTGCGCCGAGCTGCGTTGGGTTGATCACGAGTTCCTGCACGACCCGAGCGCTGCCGCCAGCGGGGAGCGGCGTGGCCGGGACTTGGAGGCTCACGACGGTGCGCCCACCGAGGGCGACGCGCACGTCCGGTGCCCGGACGATCATCCCGACGGCGCCCGTGTTGTCGACGTGGAACGCGAGGTCGAGGACGACGCGGTCGAACGCGACCGAACGGACCCCACTCGCTGCGGCGTCATACCGCACGCTGGGTCCGGTGAGGGTCAGCCCGGAGCGCACCTCGCCCGCGGCGACGGTGGTCCGAGGGAAGCGTTGCAGCACGCCGAAGACCTCGATGCCGATGTCCGCATCGAGCCGGTAGGCGACCGGTCGACCGAGCAGCGCGTCGGTGAACACGCCAGCCAGGGCCGGTACGGCGTCGGCCGCGATCGTCACGTCGAGCTCGAGCTGCGCCTGACCTCGGGCCGGCAGGTCGATGCCGTCGACGAAGCGCACACGCGCGCTCGGGATCGATGCCAACACCAGCTCGCCCTCGAGGAGGGCCAGTCTGACGGGTACGGGGTTCGGGTTCACGACGTCCAGCACCACGCGAAAGGTCGCGCTCGGGGCCGTGACCGCGGCCACGTCGAGCCGCACGAAGCCGCTCGCCTCGCTCTGGAGCCGGAACGTCGGGGGACTGAGCGCGCCATCCGCGCCTGGAACGCAGGCGCTGAGGACCACGAGGGCGGCGGCGAGCGTGATGGTGATGCGTAGGGGGCGCTGGCTGCGCAGCATCGTCGACCTCCGAGGGGCGGTGGCCCGTGACCACCAGCTTACGGGCTGCGTGCCGACCCGGTCCGCTTCCAGTGTGACTCATGATGTGTAGGATAGGGACGATGCAGCAGATACGGCATGTCCCCGATGCCGCCGACGCCGGCACCCTCGTCGTGCTCTGCGGCGGCATGTCCGACGAGCACGAGGTATCGCTCGCCTCGGCGCGCTCGGTCATCGGCGCCATCGGTGGCAGGCGCCCCGTGCGACCGGTGGTGATCACACGCCACGGAACGCTGCTCTCGGACCGAGCCAGCCGGGCGGTCTTGGACGGCGCCCGTGACCCCGTGGGAGCTGCCGACGAGCGCGACCTCGCGAGCCTCGAGCTCGCACCCGAGGACGTCGTGTTCCCGCTCCTCCACGGGCCGTTCGGCGAGGACGGCAGCGTCCAGGGGTGGCTTCGCATGCTCGGCATCGCGCACGTCGGCTCTGGCGTCCACGCCAGCGCCGTCGGCATGGACAAGCTCAGCATGAAGGCCGTCTTCGCGTCCAACGCCCTCCCACAGGTCGCGTATCGCGGCCTCACGTGGCGTCGCTATCAGCCTGCCCCTGACGCGATGGTCGCCTCGCTTGCCACCCTGGGGTTTCCGCTGTTCGTGAAGCCCGCCAACCTCGGCTCGTCCGTCGGCATCCACAAAGCGACCGACGAGCCCGCACTGCGCGACGCGCTCGACGACGCCTTTCGCTACGACCGGCGCGTGATCGTGGAGTCCGCGGTGCGCGAGGTACGCGAGCTCGAGGTCGCGGTCCTCGGGAACGACGATCCGCAGGTCTCGCCGGTCGGCGAGATCCGCTACGACGGAGCGTTCTACGACTATCACGCGAAGTACACGCCGGGCGCCGCGCAGCTGCTCATCCCTGCACCCATCCCCGCTGCGGTCGCCGAACGAGCCCTGCGCCTCGCGCGGGCCGCCTTCGAGGCGATCGACGCAGCCGGCCTGGCCCGCGTCGACCTCTTCTACGACGCCTCGGCGGATCGTCTCCTGGTGAACGAGATCAACACCATGCCCGGCTTCACGGCGACGTCGATGTACCCACGCCTCTGGGCCGCCGCCGGCATCGCGTACGACGACCTCATCGAACGGCTCGTGACGCTGGCGCTGGCTCGCTCCGCCACCTGAGCCTCAGCCCTCACAGCGCTCGTGACGCGTCCGCTGCGGTATCCTGCGCCGGACGGAGGTGGTCGCGGCCAAGACCGACCGGGACACGTCGATGCCGGCCCCAGCGCAGCCTGGAGCGCGCAGCGATAGCGATCGCGTCGACGACGACGCGGTGTACGACGCCGTGTTCGCTCCCGACCCCGAGGCATCCGGCGCCCGGACGGCGCTGACCGACCTCTCGGCAGCCCGCGTCCTCATCCTGAACGCGAGCTTCGAGCCGCTCCACGTCTGCTCGGTCAAGCGCGCCGTGAACCTGCTGATGCACGACGTCGTCGAGCGCGTCGAGGACTCGCGCCACGTGCTCCGTACCCCGAGCACGCTCTTCCCCGTCCCGAGCGTGGTCCGCCTCAAGCGCTACGTGCGCAGGCCGCACCGTCAACGGGTCGCGTTCAACCGACGCAACGTGTTCCGCCGCGACGACCAGCGCTGCCAGTACTGCGGTGAACGTGCCCACGACCTGACGCTCTACCACGTCGTGCCGCGCTCGCGCGGCGGTCCGACCAGCTGGGAGAACGTGGTGGCGTGCTGTCGCAGCTGCAACGCCCGCAAGCGCGACCGCACGCCGGAAGAGGCCCGCATGGCGCTGCGTCGGGCGCCGCTGGCGCCGGCGTTCCTGTTCACGGCCGCGTACGGCATCCTGCCCGACGTCGATCCGGCGTGGGAAGCGTACCTACCGCGCGCACGGTGAGCCGAGCCACACGACGGTTCACGACGCCTACGCGGTCGGATCGCGACCGCCGCCCCGATCCCGGCGTCAGCGAGCGGAGTCTCGGAACACGCGGCTGAGCAGCGCCGAGATCACCGACAGGACGAGCGCGCCGAACACCGCTCCCCAGAAGCCGGCGACCTCCAGCGGCGACAGCACCGACGCCAACGCGAGGGCGAGGCCGTTCACCACGAGGAGGAACAGGCCGAAGGTCACGATGGTGATGGGCAGCGTGAGGATCACCATCACCGGCCGCACCACCGCGTTCACCAGACCGACCACCAAGGCGGCGATGAGCAGCGGCCCCAGGCCGGGCTGTGCCATCGACACGCCGACGCCGATCTGCACCGTCAGCCACAGGGCGAGAGCGTTGAGGGCCCAACGGATCAGCAGGTTCATACCGAGAGGATAGCAGAGCGCGCCGCGAACCCGCACGGCACGGTCGTCTCAGGACGGCAGTCGGCGCAGCTGCGCACGCGGTGATTCGGCCTCGAAGCCGAGCGAGCGCATGATCTCGATCAGCTTCGGATCACGCCCCGACAGCGTGGTCTCGAGCCGGCCGAGTGGGTGGGCGCCCGCCAACTCGTGCAACAGCGTCAGCACCAAACGCTTGAGCATCTCCGTGGACGTGCGATGCTCGGGGGCCACGCCCGCAGCGATCAGCCCGATGGTGGCCTCCACGCCGACTGCGCGTGCGCCACACAGCGCATATCCCAACGCGGGACGGTCGGGTGCCTCGCTCGCAACGAACCACAAGTCCGGGCGGAACGGACCGTACGCCCGCTTGCACCAAGCCCAGCGCGCGTCCGACAGCGACCAACCCTCCGAGCGGCTCACCAGTTCTCGGGCAGCGGCGTCGATGCCGGGTCGCCACGCTTCGAGCGTCAGCGGTCGACCGAGCGGCGGCACGTCGGCCAACTCGAAGCGGAGCGTCGTGACGACGTCGAGGTCGAACCCCTCTCCCGACAGCACCGCCGACACCTGCTCGACACGGTGCGTCGGCACGCCCACAAGGTCCACGACGACGGCCTCGTGTCCGAACCGCTCGCACAGCGCCGTCACCAGCCTCACCAGGTCGTCGGGATGGCCGTCGAACCAGGGCTGGGCCATGCGCAAGGTTCGATCGTCGTCGTCTGGGTCCGGCGCCAGGGCCACCACCCCGGCCCTGGGAGCCCCCTCGTCGGTCTGCCAGATATAGCTGTTGGCGGCGTCTCGACGCGTGTCGCGCACCAGGGGCGCCACGCGCTGCGCCACGCCATGCGGGTCGACGTGTCCGATGAACGCGATCGAGCGCGCCATGAACCACGTGAGTTCGGCGGGTTGGAGGGACCTGACCACGGTGCATCACGATACCTCGCCCCCGCCGCCTGCACCCCGCGCGGCGTAGGCTGATGCGCATGGCGGCGCCTCGCATCATCCAGGGCAGGGCCAAGGGGCGCGTGCTGCGCGTTCCGGCGAGCGGCACGCGCCCCTCGCCCGCGCGGCTGCGCGAGGCGCTGTTCGACGCCTTGGCGTTCGAGCCCCGCGGCGTGTTCCTCGACCTCTACGCGGGCTCGGGGGCCGTTGGGCTCGAAGCCGCCTCGCGCGGTTGGCAGGCGATCCTGGTCGAACGCTCCGGAGCCGCCGTGCGGCTCTTGCGCGAGAACGCGCGCACGTGTGCCGTCGATGTCCGCATCGTGCACGGCGACGCGCTGCGCGCGGCTGCCGAGCTGACGGGCAGCGTCGACGTCGCCTTCGTCGACCCACCCTTCGAGCTCGACCTGGTCGCGACGTTCCAGGCCGTCCTCGATCTCGGCGTCGTCCGACCCGGCGGGCGTTACGTGTTCCAGCATCCCACCGGCCGGACGCCAGCGCTTCAGGTCGGCGGGGCGGCGGCCCGGATCGACACCAGACGCTACGGCAGCAACGCACTCAGCGTCGTCCGCGTCTGACGCCACGCTGGGCACGTGCCGCGGGCGTTCCGGCTCGCGCGAGACGCGTGCTAGACTGCCGCGATGCCGGCCCGGAGGCGCTTCGTCGCCCCGCCGGCGCGAGGCCAGCCGCCCACGAAGGGGTCACCACCCATGTTCGGATTCATCCAGAAGCTCTTCGACCAAAACGATCGCGAAGTGAAGCGCCTCGAGAGCGGGGTGGTCTCCAGGGTCAACGCCCTCGAAGCCGAGTACGAGTCGCTCCCCGACCTCGCTGAGGCGTTCGCGGAGCTGCGACGTCGCCACCTCGAGGGCGGTGAGTCGCTCGA
>PWQI01000151.1 GCA_003556805.1 Trueperaceae bacterium
CGACCTGCCTCGCCGGCGCGGCGCCCGGTCGCACCGTGACCCCCGCGACGTCGGCGACCGCGAGCGCGACCGCGTCCGAGCCCGCACGACCCTCGAGCGGCACGACGATCACGCCGTCCGGAAAGGCTCGCGCCAGGTCGATCGCGAGCGCCCCGACGAGCGTGCTCTTCCCCACCCCACCCGGTCCGAGGAGCGTCACCAGGCGCGTGTCATCTCGCTGGACGACGGCGCCGAGCACCGCGACGTCGACGTCGCGCCCGATCACGCCCTGGCGACCCGCGACCCGCGGTGGCAGCAGGGCGTGCCGGGCGGCGACTCCGGCGCCGCCGCGTTCCGGACTCGCGGCCGCCGCCGTGCCCGTGGCGGCAGCGGGCGGCGACGCTGGTGGTCGCGGACCGGCCGGCGGAGGGGCGGCGCGCAGCGTCGCGAGCAGCGCCGTCGTCGCGCTTTCGGGCTCGAGCCCGAGCTCGTCGTCGAGCAGCGCCGCCAACGTTCGGTAGCGCCGAACCGCGCCGTGGACGTCGCCAGCGACGGCCGCCAGGCGCATGGCGTCACGCGTGGCCGACTCGTCGAGCGGTTCGGCCCGGATCAGGAGGTCGGCGTATCGCAACGCATCCGGCCAACGACCGTCCGCCTCTGCCTCGCGCAGCAACGCGCCGCACGCACCGCGCCACGTCTCCTCGAGCGTGCTGCGTTCGCTGTGCAGCCACGACGCGAACTCCGGGGCGCCGTCGAGCTCCAGACCAGCCAGGAACGGGCCGCGGTAGAGCGCGAACGCGTCGCCCCAGCGACCCTCGGCGCAGGCTGCGCGGAAGACGGCGAGATCGCTCTCCCCGTGCACGGTGGCGGTCTCGTGGTCGCGTTCGAGCATGGTGCCGAACGGACCCGAGGCCAGCGACCGCAACGCCTGACGAAGGCTGGCGTTCGCCTGAGCGGCCGCGCCCTCGGGCCACAGCAGCGCGGCGAGCTCGGCCCGCCGCACCGGGCCGCCCCGGCTCGCGACGTACGCCAACAGCGCATGCGGTTTGCGCGGTCGCAGGTCGGTCCACGCCCGTTCGGTACGCACCGATGGCGCGCCGAGGAGCCGTACGGTCGCCTCCACGATGCGACGACGCTACACCACGCGGCGCACGTGTGCGCCGCGCGGTGTCAGTGTTCGCGATCGACCTGGTCCAGGAACCCCACGACGCGTTCGAGCAGGGCCTCGTCGTCGACGGTCGCGGGTGTGCCGGCTGCACGGGGCGCACCCTGAGGCACGGCAGCCTCCGAGACGGCGTCTGAGGGCGTCGCCGGCAACTGGCGCTCGATGCTGGACAGGTCCGGCTCCAGCACGCTTTCGAGGCTCGGGTGGCCGGCGGCGTCCCGGACGAAGCCGCGCGCGGCTGCCACGTCTCCCGCCGCGGCGGCCAGCGCGGACGCGCAGAGCGCCACGCGCGCGGCGAAGCGCGGCGAAGCGAACGCTCGCGCGATCCCGGCCGCCCGACGCAGGTGCGTCGCGGCACTGCGCACCTCGCCGAGTGCGGCGTACGCGCGCGCGGAGCGCTGGTGCGCGAAGAAGCCGAGCACCGATGGGTGGTCGTCGTCGCCGTAATGCCGCAGCACGACCCGCGCCTCGGAGACGACGTGTTCGTGGTCACCGAAGCGCGCGTGCAGCCCGCTGCGCAGCGCCGCGGCGACCACGCGCGCGTCGCGGTAGCGCCGCTCGCTGGCGACGAACGCCTCCACACTGCGCTCCGCGGCCACGCGGTCGCCGACCAGGAGGGCCAGCCACGCCTCGTTCGCCAGCGTGCCGGACCCGCGGTAAGCTCCGGCCTCGGCCGCGTATGCCTGCCGCGCCGCCTCGAGCTGCTCGCCAGCGCCATCGGCATCGCCGCGCAACAGCCGACCGACGGCGAGCAGCTGGCAGGCCGCCGCGCGCGCCAGTCGATCGCCTCGGGCCTCCGCCAACGACTGCGCCTCGCGCACCAGCGCCTCGCCGGCGGACCACCGACCGGTCGCCAGCAACACCTCGGCCCGACCAAGCAGCGTCTCCATCAAGCCGACGTCGTCGCCCACGCGGGAGAGCGCGCTACGCGCCTCGTCGAGGCGCTCGTCGGACGCGACGCAGGGCTCGACGCGCAGCAAGGTCGTGAGCGCGCAGCCGACGGCGAGGTCGTCGCCCGTCGCGCGCGCGAACTCCAACGCGTGGTGGGCGGAGGCGGCCGCCTCCGCAGGCGCGCCTCCGGCGAACGGGAGCGAGCGCGCCAGAGCGAGGTCGCGCTCCGGGCCGCTGCGCTCGCTCAGCGCCCGCACGGCCAGCGCGACCGCCCGTTCCTGGTCGATGGTCCTGCCCATGCGCCCCAGGGCGCGCAACAGGCCGACCGCGAGCGCCGCCACGTCGGCGTCGCACCCTCGCTCGAGGCTCCAGCGCCACGCGGCCAGCGCCTGATCGAGGTCGTGTTCGTGCCACGCCACGCGCGCGGCGGCCGTTCCCGTCGCTGCGACCGCCAATCGCTCGCGCCACACGGCGACCGCCGCCCCCCACGCGGCCCCCTCGTGCCCCTCGTCGACGGCACGCTCGCGACCGAACCGGGCCACGAGCGCGTGCATCTCCAGGCGATCCCCACGATGCGCCAGCAGCGCCGCGTCCACGAGGCGGCGCAAGCCACGCCAGCCGGTGCCCGCCACCGCCGCCGCGAGCGCGCGGTCGATGCTGCCCGGCATGACGGCGACGCGCGCCCACGCGGCTCGGTCCTCCGGATCGAGGTGCTCCCACGCCGCCAGCAGCGTGGCGTGGAGGTCGCCGTGGCGCGCGCCACGGTCGACGTCGTCGCTGCGCATCAGGTCCCACGACGCCTCGACCTGCCGCTCGACCTCCGCGATCGACAGCACGTCGGTCCACGCGGCGATCAGCTCGATCGCGAGTGGGTTCCCGCCGACGGATGCGCAGACGCGCTCGACCGCGGCGAGCTCGTCCGCGGTCGGCCCCAGGGTGACCCCGACCCGGGCCGCCGTGCGCAGGAAGAGCCGTGCGGCCGCGCTCGGGACGCCCTCCGGCACATCGCCGGCAGCGGCCTCGGCACCGGTCGTGAGCGGGCCCACCTCGAAGACGACCTCGGTCGAGAGGCGCAGGCGACTGCGTGAGGTCACGACGAGGGTGAGGTGCGGACACGCGCGCAGCAGCGCGTCGACCAGCGCGACGTGCTCGAGGTGCGGGTCGAACGCGTCGAGCACCAGCAGCGAGCGGCGCGCCGCGAGGGCGGCCGTCAACTGCTCTTGGGCAGGCGCGGTCGCAGCGAGCGCGACACCGGCGGCCTGGGCCAGCGCGGGCACGATCCCGGCCGGTTCGACCTCGTCGAGCGCAACGAACACGACGCCGTCGTCGAAGCTCGCCTCGACCGCCTCGGCGAGCGCAGCCGCGAGCGTGGTCTTGCCGATGCCGCCCGGCCCGAGGAGCGTCACCACGCGCACGTCGTCGCGCTCGACGAGGGCCGCGAGGTCGCGCACCGCGGCCGAACGCCCGACCAAGCGGCGCCGGCCCGGGAGGCGGGTGCCCGGCCGGCCGAGGCTCCCAACGGGAGCTGCCGTTCCGATCGTCGAGACGGCCGCGCCGCCGTGAGCGGCGATCGCGATCCGCTCGAGCTGCTCGACCAGCTCCAGCGTGGCCACCTCGGGTCCGACGCCGACGTCGCGATCCAGGGCCTCACGGAAGGCCTCGAAACGCTGGCGAGCGGCGAAGGTGTCGCCGAGCGACGCCGCGGCCCGCATCGCGTGGCGGACCGCGACCTCGTCGAGCGGGTCGACGCGCAGCATGCGATCGGTGATCTGCAGGGCGCGAGCCGGCCAATCGTCGGCGGTGTCGTCGTCGAGCAGTGCCACGCACGCGTGTCGCCAGCGACCCTCCGCCACCGCCCGCTCGCTCGTGAGCCAGGACGCGAACTCGCCCGCGTCGACCTCGTCGAACCCCTCGAGGAACGGCCCGTGGTAGAGCGCCACGGCGTCGTTCCAGCGGGCCTCGTCGAGCGCGCGCTCGAACGCGACTGCGTCGCTGACCACCGCGGAGCGCACCGAGTCGCGGTCGCGTTCGATGCACGTGGCGAGGAGCCCGGCGCTGAGGCCCTTGAGCAACTGCCGGAGGTTCGTGTGCGCGCGCTGCTCGTCGATCTCCGGCCACAAGAGCGCGGCGATCTCGGCGCGCCGGACGGGAGCGCTGCGGTGCGCGACGTACGTCACGAGGGCCGACGTCTTGCCGGGCCGGAGCGCCTCCCAGGTCGCGCCGACGCGGACCGCGGGCGGCCCGAACAAGCGGATGGCGGGCTCGCCGGAGCGGGTGCGCATGGTCATGGCCGCCGTCCGACGCGACACCGCACGGCCTCGGCGGTACCCGGCCGAGGCTCCGCTGCGCGCGTCGAGTCGAGATCGTGACGAAGCCATGCGTCCTCCGGCGCGAGGGTAGGGGGACGAGCGTGAACCGAACGTGATGTCGTCATGATCGCCGCGTCGTCAGTCCGCGGAAGCGTGCGCCGGTGTCGTGACCGGCGCACGTTCGAGTTGCTCGAGGGCCGCCTCGAGTCGAGCGACGACCAGCCCGGTGTCGGGCAGCGACCCCGTGCAGGGAGGGCCGGGATCGACGCCGAGCCGCTCCAACGCCGTTCGCGTCTCGGCCTGGTTCGCGAACCAGAGCGCCGGGTGGTGCCAGGCCTCCGTGAGGAGGCCGCGTGCGACCTCGATCTCGCCGAGCGCCTCGGCGAGCTGGCCGACGACCGACAGGCACCTCGCCGCCGGCGCAGGCGCGCCGAGCGCGGCGGTCTGGGCGACGAGGTGCGTCGCATCGCGCAGCGCCGACGGCAGGTCGCCGAGCCCCACGTGCGCCTGCACCAGGCACTCGTACCCCATCTGACCGAACATCGCCACGCGTTCGGGTGCGCCCGTACCAGCGAGCATCGTGGGGATGTGGTGTAGGACGGTCGCGTGGTCGCCACGTCGGTTCCCGCTGTAGACGTGCATGAACGAGGCGATGTACGCGGTGTCGCCGTAGACGCGATGCCCCTCGATGAAGGCTTCGGCGAAGCGCAACGACCGCTCGTGATCGCCGATCGTCGCGCACAACCAGCTCTCCGTCGCGAGCGTGATCAGCGCCATGTGACGGGCGCCCGAGCGCTCGAACAGCTCCCGGGCCTCGGCCACGCGGCGCCGGGTCGGCTCGGCCCGTCCGCGGATCAGGTCGACCGTGGCGATCGCGTCGATGGCCGTGGCCTGTCCGAGGAGGTCGCCGAGCCGACGGAACGTCTCGAGCGCCTCGTGACCACGCTGCAACGACGCGTCCTCGAAACCGAGCTTCGCCAACCGATCCGACCAACCGGTACACAACGACGCGCGACCGTAGTCGTCGGCGCAACGCACGTGGGCGGCGTGCGCGCGTTCGAGGTGCACGAACCAGGCGACGCCCTAGTGGAGCGTCGCGAGCGCCTCGTGCGCTTGCGCGACGCCCCGATCGTCGTGAACGGACTCCGCCATGCGCACCGCGCGATCGAAGGCGGCTCTGGCCTCGTGCACGTCGCGCTGCGGACCGTGCGGCAACCAGCGAGCGAGCGCCCGGGTGCGCTCGCGGCCGCGCCCGCGCTCGAGAGCGGCGATGGCGTCGACGACGAGCGAGCGTCGCTCGGGGAGGCGGCTCGTGCGGTGCAGGCCGCGCAGGACCGGGATCGCTAGGTCGGCCACGGCCGTCCAGTCGCGCCGAGCGATCGCGCGCCTCACCGCGCCGGCCACCTGCGTGAGGTCGTCGCCTTCGAGCGGTCGGTAACGCCCGGTCGTCGGGTCGACCTCCACCACCGCGCGCTCGCGCCACGCAGCCAGCGCCGCGTCCCACGCCGCGTCCTCGAGCCCGAGCTCGCGCGCGCGCTCACGACCGAAGCGAGCGAGGAGAGCATGCAGCTCGAGGCGGTCGCCCACCCGGCGCAGCACCGCCCGCTCGAGCAGCCGCCGGAGCCCGTGCCACCCGGAACCCGCGACCTCGAGCGCGACGCGACGATCGAGCGTGCCGTGCAGCACGGCGAGGCGCGCCCAGGCGTGGCGGTCCTCCTCGTCGAGCGAGGTCCAGGTCTCGCCGAGCAAGGCGCCAACGTCGGCGTGCCGACGGCTGCGGTCGACCTCGTCGGAGCGCAGCAAGGACCAATCCTCGCGTGCACGTCGTTCGATCGTCTCGAGCGGCATCACGTCGAGCCAGGCGGCGGCGAGCTCGATCGCGATGGGCGTGCCGCCGAGCGCGGCGCACACGCGTTCGACGCTGATGCGCTGGTCCTCATCGGGGTTCCAGTGCGCGAGCCGCCGAGCTGCCACCAGGTGGCAGAGCCGCGCCGCGTCGCTCGACTCGGGTACGCTCCGGCGGCCGGCCGCGAGGTCGCCGACGGCCGGCACCCCCGAGACGCTCGGGTCTCGCGTCGTCAGCGGCCCGAGCTCGAGCACGGTCTCGAGCGAATGGCGCAGCCGTGCGCGCGAGGTCACGAGCACCCGGAGGTCGCCGCGCGGCGCGAGGAGCGCATCGATCAGGTCGACGGCTCCGAGGTGTCGCTCGAAGGCGTCGAGCACGAGCAGCGCGCGCTGTGGCGCCAACGCCTCTGCCAACTGGGGAGCGCTCGGCGCCGCGCGCGACAGCTGCACTCCGGTCCCGGCGGCGACGCTCAGCGCAACGTCCGCACCCTCGCCGAGGCCCTCCAGGTCGACGACGAAGACGCCGTCCGGGAATGCCGCGCCGTGCCGCTCGGCGAACGCCGAGGCCATCATGGTCTTGCCCATCCCCCCGGGGGCGAGGAGCGTGAGCAGGCGCGCGTCGCCGTCGAGGAGGTGCGCGCGGAGGTCCGCGAGCGCCTGCTCGCGTCCGATCAGGCGGCGCGCGCCGGAGCGATCGATCGCGGGCGACGCCGCGCGCACCGGCCGGACGGCGGGAGCCGATGCGGTGACCTCGTCGTCGTGCCGCACCGGGCTGGCCGGCGTAGCCCTGACGACCTGATCGGCGCGGCGCGCGACGGCGAGCGTCTCGACGTCGGGCGCCACGCCGACGTCACGCTCGAGCAGCGCCTGGAAGGCCTCGAAGCGTCGCCGCACGCCGGCCCGGTCTCCTGCGCGCTCGCACGCTCGCAACGCCAGGCGCACCACCGGCTCGTCGAGCGGGTCGTCGCGCAGGACCAGGTCGGCGACCCGCTGCGCCTCGGCGTACGCGCCGCGCGCCAGCGCGTCCTCGATCACCGCGACGCATGCGTGCCGCCAGCCCAGCGCGACCGCGGCGCGTTCGCTCTCGAGCCAGGCGTCGAACTCGCGCGCGTCGTCGAGCTCGAAGCCGTCGAGGAAGCGGCCACGGTAGGCGGCCACGGCGTCGTCCCAGCGGCCCTCGCGCAGCGCTTCCTCGAACCCGGGAACGTCGCTTGCCGCCTCGACCCACACGCGCTCCCGGTCGCGGCCCACCAACGGCCCGAAGGGGCCGGTGACGAGGGTACGGAGCGTCTGGCGCAGGTTCGCCGCGGCGTGACGGGCGTCGGCGTCGGGCCACAGCAACGCGGCGACCTCCGAACGCCGCACGGGCGCACCGCGACGAGCGACGAAGGCCAACATCGCGTCGGCGCGGCCTGGCCGGAGCGGCACCCAGGCGCCGCTCGCGCGCACCGCCGGCGGTCCGAGCAACCGCACGCGTGCTTCCATCTTGCACGCATGGTACTCACTGGAACAGGCTTGGGCTCGCTTTCGCCGGCGCGGTCGTCACGAGCGGGTCGCGTTCACGACGCCGTCGAGTCGGTGGATCGCGTCCTCGAGCGCCTGCAGCAGATGCAACGTGTCGTCGTGGGGCGCCTCGCCCGGACCGGGTCCGAGCGCGTCGAGCGATCGCCCCGTGGCCAGGACCAGGTCGCGCGCCTCGTTGCGGCGCGCGCGGTCGAACGCGGGGTGGCGCCAGCCCCGCCGCAGCAGATCGACGGCGAGGTCTTCCTCGGCCACGGCCACGGCGACGTGGGCGCACGTCACGAGGCCGATCGCGGCGATGCGCGGAGCGTCGAGTCTGCGTGCGAGCTCCGTCACCGCTCGAACGTGTGCGAGGGCCTCGTGGGGCAGGCCGAGCCCCACGAGGGCGGGCGCGATACACAGGTGTGCCAGGGAGGAGAACGCCGAGGGACGCTCGTCCCCAGCGGTATTCTCGAGCATGATCTCGCCGTAGCGCATGACGTCGTCGAAGGCACCCGCGCGCAACGCATGACCGATCAGCATCGTCGCCTCGAAGCCGCTCACGTCGTCAACGTAGGCCCGGTTGGCCTCGATGAACGCGTGCGC
>PWQI01000060.1 GCA_003556805.1 Trueperaceae bacterium
CGATCTCACCGGCGTGCCTGACCAGAGGCGTCAGCCGCTCTGGTGGCGAAGCCGGTCGCGCACCAACAGCGCCGCGCCGATCACGATCAGCACCACGGGGACGACCCAGTCGGCCTGCGCTAGGCCGATGATCAGCGCCATCGCCAGGCAGCCTGCGGCCGGGAACACCGCCCACGGCTGCGGTCGCGCCGTAGCGCGCCACACCACGCCGAAGGTGAGCGCCAGGCCGAGGAAGAAGATCGAGCCGCCGAGCGGCTCGCGCATGGCGTCGCCCGCCCAGGCGAGGATCGCCAGCGTGAACAGCACGCCGGTCGGGATGACGGCCCACCAGCGCTTCGGCTCGGCCACCACGAGGGCCAGGAAGCCCGCCCCGGTCCCGGCCAAGAAGCCGGCGCCGCCGAGGTTGCCCTGTACGGCCGCCGCGAACGCGAGGCCGAATGCCGGGAAGGCGGCGAACATGAGCCAGTCGTTCGCGTAGCGACGCGCGAGCCACACGAGGCCGGCGCCCACGGCGGCGAACAAGAGCGCGCCGACCAGGCCGCCGCCGAGCGGCAGAATGCCGAGCGTGCCGGCGAGCGCGAGGATGCCGATCACGATCAGGACGACGGCCACGGCGGTACGACCGGAGTCCGGAGACGACGTGCGCGGGCTGGTCGGGGTCGATGGCGACGAAGCGGGATCGTGGTGCATACGGAGCCTCCTCGAGCACCCTCCAGCCTACGGCGCCTCGCGGCGCGGGTCACGGGACGTTCCTCGCTTGAGAACGTTAGGGTCGAGCGCATGGACAGCCTCATCGTGATCATGCTCGACGGCATCGCCGCTGACCACCTGGCACGCCATTGCGCGCGCATGCCGCACCTGCAAGCGCTGGCCGAGCGCGGGCTGCGCGTGGACCGCCTCGCGGCCGACGTGCCCGCGACCTCGCTGCCGGGCCGCACGTCCATCCTCACGGGCGTCGGCACGGACGTGCACGGCATCTTCGGCAACGTCATCTGGGACGGTGCGCGCTTCCGCTACGCCAACCCTGACGACGTTCGCGTGCCGACGCTCCCCGCCCACGCGCTCGCCGCGGGCCTGGACGTCGCCGTCCTCGGGTACGGCATGGTGCGTCCCGAGGACGCCACCACCTTCCACCACGCCTGGTGGGCGAACGAGATGCTGCAGCGCGCCCGCGACGAGGCGCCGATCCCGGCCGACGAGGGCTGGCTGCGCACCTCGCGCCACGTCGACGGCAGCGGACGCATCGCCGCGCTGGCCGCCGCCGGCCTTCCCGACGGCGTCCCGGACGCGTACGCCGGCGACCGGATGCACTACCTGATGAGCGAGCTCACGGGCGACCAGACGATGCTGCAGTGGTCGGCCGCGCTGGCGAGCGGCGCGGTGGCTGGCGCGGCGCCGGACCTGATCGTCACCGAGGTGCTCACGCCGGACTCCCTGCAACACGTCGCCGGCTTCGAGCACCCGTTCGCGCATTGGGCCGTGAGCTACGCCGACGCGTTGGTGGGTGAGGTCGTCCGCGCGCTGGACCGAGCGGGCCGCCTGGGGCGCACCTCGATCGTCGTGACCAGCGATCACGGCCACGGTCCGGTCGAGCGAGCGTTGTACGCCGACGCGCTGCTGCCGGGCGCGACCACGTCGTGCGAGGGCGGCGTGCTGTACGTCGCCGTCGATGGGCCGACCGAGGCCCGGCGGCTCGAGTCGCGCCTGGCCGAGCACGGCGTCGCACGGCTGCCCGGCGACCACCTGCCGCCCGAGCGCCGCCGCGACGTGGCGGCCTTCGTGGCAGCGGGGGCGACGGCCTTCGAGGCCAGCGCACCGAGCGAGCGCGCCGGGGCGACCCATGGACCGTCGCGCTACGCCTCGGGCCACGGCTTCGCGCCCGGTACCCCCTCCGACGAGCGCTTCCTGATCGCGGCGGGACCGGGCATCGCGAAGCGCACGCTGGAGCGCGCCGCGTCCGTCGATGTCGCCGCAACCGCCGCGGCGCTGCTCGGCCTGACGTGGGACGGGCCGGGGCGCTCGCTCATCTGACGACTCGATGACCGTCATGGGTCGACGTGACCGCGTGGACGCAGCGTGCTAAGGTCCAAGCGTCCGCCCTCGGCGCGCCCGTTCGGGCCCGCACGCGTGTACCGCACCACGCGACGGCCGCGCACGTGGGTCGCGAGAGCGCGCCGACCGACCGTCTGTGACCGCACGCTACGAAGGGAAAACCGATGACGAGACGCACGCTGCCCGCCCTGATCCTGGCCTTGACGGCCCTCTTGACCCTGCCCCTGCTGGCGCACGCCCAGGAGGGACGCCTGGTGGTCTCGCTCTCCAGCGACCCCACCTCGCTGTTCCTGCCGCGCGCCGCCGACCGCACCGCCACCAACGCCTCGCTGCCGCTCTACGACTCGCTGGTGTGGATCAACGAGGACCTCGAGATCGAGCCGGCGCTGGCGACGAGCTGGGAGGTCAGCGACGACGGCACCGAGTACGTGTTCACGCTGCGCGAGGGCGTCACGTTCCACAACGGCGAGCCCTTCACCGCCGAGTCGGTCGTCGCCACGTGGGAGTCCGGCAGCGACCCCAGCAACGACTACGCCAACTTCTATGACGCTGCGGACCTTGTCGAAGCGATCGACGACTACACGGTGCGCATCACGACGCCCGAGCCGAACGCCACGTTCCTGACCACCCTCGCGATCTCGTGGGGCATGGTCCCGCCGGCGTACATGGCCGAGGTCGGCATCGACGAGTTCGCGCGCAACCCCGTCGGCACGGGCCCGTTCCGCTTCGTGTCGCGCGCCGCAGGCGACCGCATCCTGATGGAGGCCAACCCCGACTACTGGCGCAGCGGCTACCCGCTCGTTGCAGAGCTCGAGTTCCGCGTCGTCCCCGACGCCTCGACCCGACTGGCCGCCGTGCAGACGGGCGAGATCCACATCGCCAACCGTTTGACGCCCGACCAGGCCATGGCGCTCGCGAACGTGAGCGGCGTCGAGGTCGTCTCGTACCTGAACGATCGCGCGTACTACGTCGGCTTCAAGAACGTCGGCGCCGGCGTCGGCACGCCGCTCGAGGACGCCCGCGTGCGCCAGGCCCTGAACTACGGCAGCGACCGCTTCGGCATCATCGCCGCCATCTTCGCGGGCCAGGCCGAGCCGCTCCCGGGCTTCGTGATCGAGGGCAACCTCGGCTACGACGCCGACCTGATGCAGCCCTTCCCGTTCGATCCCGAGCGCGCCCAGCAGCTGCTCGCCGAGGCCGGTTACCCCGACGGCTTCGAGATCTCGATGGGCTGCCCGGCGGACGGCTACGTGAACATCAACGAGGTCTGCCTGGCGCTGCAGCGCTCGCTGGCCGGCATCGGCGTCGAGGTCAACGTCGAGTTCCGCACCACCAACAGCTTCTGGAGCGAGCCGCAGTACGGCGCCGTCGGCGCCATGTTCGTCGACAGCTGGTCGTCCACCATCGGCGAGGCCCTGCCGCGCCTGGACGGCGCGCTGATGCCGGGCAACTACTACACCGCCTGGGAGGACCAGCGCTTCGCCGACCTGATCGACGAGATCGCGATGACGGTCGATCGCGACGAGCGCGCCGCGCTGTACCAGCAGATGCACGAGCTGATGCGCGACGACCCGCCGTTCATCTACCTCTACCAGCCGACGATCTTCGAGGCGGTCAGCGACCGCGTCTCCGGCTACAACCCGCGCGCCGCCGAGGAGTACTACCTCTTCCAGGTGTCGCTGGACTGACGCAACGCACTCGTCGGGGCCCGCCGTTCGGCGGGCCCTGACACCGCTTGCGTCCCACCCACCCCGTGTTCCGATACGTCGTCAGGCGCACGCTCGAGTCCGTCCTGCTGATGCTGGGCGTGCTCGTGCTGGTGTTCTTCATGGTCAGGCTCACGGGCGACCCCGTCAGCCTGATCATCCCCATGGACGCGCCGATGGCGCAACGTGAGGCCTTCCGGGAGATGATGGGGCTCAACGAGCCGCTCATCGTGCAGTTTGGAAGCTACATGCTCGACGCCATGCAAGGCGACCTCGGGACGTCGCTGCGCCGCCGCGGCGAAGCCAACCTCGACATCATCATGGTCAGGCTGCCGGCCACCATGCAGCTCGCCTTCGCGGCGCTGGCCTTCGCCGTGCTGGTGGCCGTCCCACTGGGCCTGGCTGGCGGCATGCGGCCCGGTAGCGCGATCGACCGCGTGGCCCGCAGCGTGGGCCTGGCCGGCCAGACGATCCCTAGCTTCTGGTTGGGCATGCTGCTCATCGTGCTCTTCGCCGTCACGCTGGGCTGGCTGCCCTCGTTCGGCCGCGACGGCTTCTCGTCACTGATCCTGCCGGCCGTCGCGCTCGGCTTCGCCGGCATGGGCCAGCTGGTGCGTCTCACACGCTCGGCCGTGCTAGACGTGCGCCGCGCCGACTACGTGCGGACCGCGCGCGCGAAGGGGATGCAGGGCGCACGCGTCTCGTTCCGGCACGTTCTGCCGAACGTGGCGATACCGATCGTGAGCGTGCTCGGCATCCAGTTCACCTATCTTCTCGGCGGCTCGGTCTACATCGAGGTCGTCTTCGCCTGGCCCGGGCTCGGCTCGCTGCTCGAGAGCGCGATCCGCGACGCCGACTTCCCGCTCGTGCAGGCCATCACCATCTTCATCTCGCTCTTCGCAATCAGCATCCACCTGCTCACCGACCTGCTCTACGGCGTCCTCGACCCGCGCCTGAGGCGCTCGTGACGGGGTCGGCGAACGGCAACGGGGGCGTCGGCAGCGGTGAGTCGCTCTTCGCGCCGGCGCGGCTCTGGCGACTGTTGCGTCGCGACGCCGCCGGCATGACCGGCTTCATCCTGGTGGTGGCGATCATCGCCACGGCGATCCTGGCGCCGTGGATCGCGCCCTACGGCCCGACCGAGGGCGACTTCCTCAACTCGCGCCTGCCACCGGCCTGGATGGAAGGCGGTTCGTCGGCGCACCTGCTCGGCACCGATCAGCTCGGCCAGGACGTGTTCAGCCGCATCGTCTACGGCACGCGCGTGTCGCTCCTGGTGGGCGGGCTCGGCGCGCTGCTCGCCGTGAGCATCGGCGTCACCCTGGGGCTGCTGGCGGGGTACTTCGGCGGCTGGTTCGACAGCCTCGTCACGGGGTTCACCAACCTGCTGCTGTCGATCCCCTACCTGGTGCTCGTGATCGTGATCGCCACGGTGTTGGGCCGCAGCCTGACCAACGTCATCCTGCTCTTCGGCATCACCGGCAGTCCGATCTTCGTGCGCGTCACGCGCGGCGAAGTGCTGCGCCTGAAGCGCATGTCCTACGTGGAGGCGGCGGTCGGCCTCGGTGCGTCCGCGGGCCGCATCATCCCCATGCACATCCTCCCGAACCTGGCCGGACCGCTCTTGACGCTGGCGACCTTCGAGGTCTCGGCGATGATCTTCTACGAGGCCGGTCTCGGCTTCCTCGGGTTGTCGGTGCCGCCCGCGGTGCCCAGCTGGGGCAACATGCTCTCGCTGGGTCGGCAGTTCCTGACGATCTACCCCTGGCTCGCCATCTTCCCCGGCGTCGCGATCGCCATCACCGCGCTCGGGATCAACCTGTTCGGGGACTGGCTCCGCGACGCGCTCGATCCGCGGGCGCAGGAGCGCGGATGAGCCGCTCCGACCCGCGCGATTGGGGGCGGCCCGATGGGCTCCTGCTCGACATGGACGGCACGCTGGTCGACACCGAGCCGCTCTGGTTCGAGGCCGCACAGGAGGCCGTGGCGCGCTTCGGCGGCCCCCTGCCCGACGACGCGGCGGAGTCGCTCGTCGGCCTGCACACGCCCTCCATCATCGCCACCCTGCAGATCCGCTTCGGCGCGAACACCAGCGCGACCGGGCTGCACGCCGCGCTCCAGCAGGCCCTCAGCGGGCGCCTGCGGCGCGCCCGCGCCATGCTCGGCGCGGGCGACCTCGTCGCCGCCGCCTTGGCCCACGGCGTGCGCTGCGCGGTGGTGTCGAACTCGTCCGCAGACGTGGTCCGCGACACGCTCGCACCGCACCCCTGGGCGCGCGAACTCACGCTGCGCGTCAGCGCCGACGACGTCGGCGCCCCCAAGCCCGCGCCCGACATCTACCTGCTGGCGCTCGAACGCCTGGGCCTGGACGCCGCTCGCTGCGTCGCGATCGAGGACAGCCCCACCGGCGCCATCGCCGCGGTCGCGGCCGGCCTGCGTTGCATCGGCGTCGCCCACGACGCTGCCCAAGCGAGCGCCTTGCACGACGTCACGCCCTACGTCCTCGGTTCGCTCGAAGCCGTCGGCCACTGGCTCGACCTGCTCGACGAGGTCGGCGCGCAGCGACCGGCCCCACGGACGCCCCACGACGGAGACCCCACATGAGCCTGCCGCCACCCCCGACCCCGGAACTGCCCACCACCGACCTCTTCATCGACGGCGCGTTCAGCGCCGGGGCGACGGGCGAGCGGCGCGACGTGCACTGCCCCACGACCGGCCGCGTGCTCGCCACGGTGAGCGAGGCCAACTCCGACGACGTCCTGCGCGCCACCGCCGCGGCGCGGCGCGCCTTCGACCTGGGCGGCTGGCCGCACGCCACGCCGCGCGAGCGCGCCGCCGTGATCGAGCGCACCGCGGCGATCCTGGAGCGCGACGCGGAGCGCATCGCCGAACTCGAGACGCTCGACACGGGCAAGCCGCTCGCCGAGAGCCGCGACGACCTGGCTCAGGTGGCCGACGTGTTCCGCTACTACGCGGCCTTGGTGCGGACCGAGGCGGGCGAGGTCAACCGCGCCGAGGGCGCCGCGCTCAGCCTGACCCTCAGGCGACCCGCGGGCGTGGTGGCGATGATCACGCCTTGGAACTACCCCCTGCTGCAGGCCTCGTGGAAGGTCGCACCGGCGCTCGCCGCCGGCTGCACCTTCGTGTTGAAGCCGAGCGAACTCACGCCGCTCACGACGCTGGCCCTCGCCGAGGTCCTGGCCGAGGCCGGCCTGCCGCCCGGGATCGCCAACGTCGTCACGGGCAGCGGCGCCACGGTCGGCGCCGCGCTCGTGGACGACCCGCGCGTCGACGTCGTCTCGTTCACGGGTGGGATCGCCACCGGTCGGCTGATCGCACGCGCGGCCGCGGAGCGCGCCGCGCGCGTCGCGCTCGAGCTCGGCGGCAAGAACCCGAACATCGTGCTGGCGGACGCCGACCTGGCGGTCGCCGCAGACCGTGCGCTGGACGCGGTGTTCTTCCATGCCGGCCAAGTCTGCTCGGCCGGGTCGCGCCTGCTCGTGGACGAACGCGTACACGACGAGCTCGTCGCCCGTGTGTGCGAGCGGGCCGAGCGCATCCGGCTGGGCGCAGGCTGGGACGCGGGCACCGAGATGGGCCCCTTGATCAGCAGCGAGCATCGCGAGAAGGTCGAGGGCTACGTCGCGCTCGCGCTGGCGGAGGGCGCGCGGCTCGCCGTCGGCGGCTCACGTCCGGCCGAGCCGGAGCTCGCCGCCGGCGCGTTCCTCCGCCCGACGGTGATCACCGATCTCCCGAGCGACGGCCGCGTGGCGCGCGAAGAGATCTTCGGCCCCGTGCTGACGGTCGAGCGCGTCGCCGGCCTGGACGACGCGCTGGCGCGGGCGAACGCGACCGACACCGGCCTGGCCGCCGGCGTCTGGACGCGCGAGCTGAAGACCGCGCTCACGGCGGCCGAGCGCCTGCGCTTCGGCACCGTGTGGTGGAACGACTTCCACCCCTACTTCCCCGAGGCCCCGTGGGGCGGCTTCAAGGCGAGCGGCGTGGGTCGAGAGCTCGGCCGCAGCGGACTGCGCGAGTACCAGGAGGAGCAACACCTCTACCTGCAAGCCGACCCGCGTCCGAGCGGCTCGTTCGGGCACAGCGGCTGAGCGGCGACGTCCGGCTCGACGCGCGTCAGCGCGCCGGGCCGAACGTCCGTAGGCCGAACACGATCCAGAACAGCATCAGCACGCCCGTGAACGCGAGCACCGGCACCGGTCCGAACTGCGCGATCAGCGGGATCGACGCCGCCGTGAACAACCCGCCGCCGACCACGGGCTCGAACAGCAACTGCTTGTAGCCGAAGGCCTCCAGGCCGCCCGAGCGGTTCTGAGGATCGGCGATGCGCATCAGCAGCAGACCCGTGACGGTCATGCCCATGGACTGGCCGAAGTCGCCCAGGCCGCGTTCGTAGGCGTGTTCGGGGATGATGCGCGGCGCGAGCAGCAGGTACGCCGCCACGTTCCA
>PWQI01000031.1 GCA_003556805.1 Trueperaceae bacterium
CACCGCCGCCGGCGTGTTGCCCGCCAGGATCAGGTCGCGCGTGCGTGTGGCGGTGTCGGCGTCCGGGTCGGCGGCGGTGGCGAGGTCGACGGCAGGGTCAGCGACGGCGGGCTCTGCGACGCGATCGGGCGCGGTGGCGGCCTCGAACGCCATGCCGGCTCCGACGTTCGAACCGGCACCGGCGCCGGTGCCGTCGTCGCCGTCGTCGCCACGCAGGACGCTCAGGACGGCAGCGCCGTAGCGCTCGAGTTTGCTGGCGCCCACGCCGGTGATGGTCGCGAGGGCCTCGCGCGTTCGGGGGTCGCGCTCCGCCATCGCGCGCAGCGTGGCGTCGTGGAAGATCACGTAGGCGGGGACGCCCTGCTCGCGCGCCAGTTCGGCGCGCAGCGCCCGGAGGGCCTCGAAGCGCGCCAGCGCCTCGGGGTCCAGATCGGCGACGGCGCGCGCCTTGGCCGCGGTGCGAGAGCGCGGCGCGCGGACACGATCCGGATCGCGCCTGAGCCGAACCTCGCGCTCGCCCTTGAGCACCGCCGCGGCGCCGGGGCCGACGCGCAACACGCCGTAGCCGTCGGCGTCCGGCACGAGCATCGCGTTCGCGACGAGTTGGCGCATCACCGAGCGCCAGCGACGTTCGTCGTGCTCGGAGCCGACGCCGAACGTCGGCAGGGCGTCGTGGCCGAGCGACTCGACGCGCGGCGTGCGCTTGCCGAGCACCACGTCGATCACGTGCCCGGCGCCGAAGCGTTGGCCGGTTCGCACCACCGCCGAGAGCGCCTGCTGGGCGGCCACGGTGCCGTCCCAGGTCTCGACCGGCGTGAGGCAGGTGTCGCAGTTGCCGCACGGTCCCTCGTAGCGCTCACCGAAGTACGCGAGCAGCGCCTCGCGGCGGCAGCCCGCGGTCTCGCAGTAGGCCAGGAGCGCGTCGAGCTTCTGATGCTCGATGCGCTTGACGGCGTCGTCGGCGCCGCCGGACGCAAGCAGCCGCCGCATGGCGACCACGTCGGCGAGGCCGTACGTCATGAACGCCGTCGAGGGGAGCCCATCGCGCCCGGCGCGCCCGGTCTCCTGGTAGTAGCCCTCGAGGCTGCGGGGCACGTCGAGGTGCGCCACGAAGCGCACGTCGGGTTTGTCGATGCCCATCCCGAACGCGATGGT
This sequence comes from Trueperaceae bacterium, assembly GCA_003556805.1. Lineage (GTDB taxonomy): Bacteria > Deinococcota > Deinococci > Deinococcales > Trueperaceae > CSSed10-48. The sequence continues at coordinate 1,156 of PWQI01000031.1, forward strand.
GGCGACCACCACCACGCCCTCCTCGCGCAGGAAGCGCTGCTGGTGCGTGCGCCTCGTGGTGGCGTCGAGCCCGGCGTGGTACGGCAGAGCCGCGACCCCGTGCTTGACCAGCCATGCCGCCGTCTGATCGACGCTCTTGCGCGACAGGCAGTAGACGATCCCGGCCTCGCCCGGGTGCTCGCGCTGCAGCACCTGCAGCAGCTGCGCTCTGGCGTCGTGCTTGTCGACGACCACGTAGCGCAGGTTGGGTCGGTCGAAGCTGGCGATGAACGTGCACGCCGACTCCAGGCGCAACTTCTCGCGCATCTCGCGGCGCGTGGCCTCGTCGGCGGTGGCGGTGAGGGCGATGCGCGGCACGTTCGGGTAGCGCTCAGCCAGGACCCCCAGGCCGAGGTACTCGGGCCGGAAGTCGTGCCCCCACTGCGACACGCAGTGCGCCTCGTCGATGGCGATCAACGCCAGGTCGATGCGGTCGAGCAGCCGCAGGAAGCGCTCGGTCAGGAGCCGCTCGGGCGCCACGTAGAGCAGGTCGAGGCGCCCGTCCTGCGCATCGCGCTGGACCTGGTCGGCCTCGGCGGGCGGCAGCGAGCTGTTGAGGAAGGCGGCGCGCACGCCGAGTTGGCGCAGCGCGTCGACCTGGTCTTGCATCAGGGCGATCAGCGGCGACACGACCAGGCCGAGGCCGGGACGCACGAGCGAGGGGAGCTGGTAACACATCGACTTGCCGCCGCCGGTGGGCATGAGCACCAGGGCGTCGTCGCCACGGAGCAGCGTCTCGATCACCGCCGCCTGCTCGCCGCGGAAGGCGTCGTAGCCGAAGACGCGCTTGAGGAGGCCGCGGGCGTGTTCGAGGTCGGGGGTCGGCACGGCGTCAGGGTACCAGCGGCCCCGGGTTCGTGACGACCGCCGTGCATCGCTGCCGAGATGCGGCGGGCGGCCGTTCGGCCATCATGTACACTTGCGTTGTACAGGAGGGAGCCATGCAACGCCACGTGGTCAGCAGCGCTCGCGCCAAGCTCGCCTCGCTCCTCGACGACGTCGAGGCGGGCGACGAGGGGATCATCCTCCGGCGCGACCGCCCCGTAGCCCGCCTCGTGGGCATCGACCGCAAGATGGAGCCGTTCCCGTCGCGCGCCGCGCTGCGTGCGCAGCTGCCGGCGATGCGCCGTGGTGCCGATGAGGACGTGCGCGACGCACGCGAGCGGGAGCGCTGGTGAACGTCTACCTCGACACGAGCGCGCTCCTCCCCTACTACCGGACCGAGGCTCACAGCGACGCGGTCGAGGCCTTCCTGCGGGCTCGCAACGAGAGCGTCGACATCAGCGACCTCACGCTGGTCGAGGTCGCCAGCGCGCTCGCGCGCTGGGTCCGACAGCGCGAGCTGAGCGAGGCCCAGGCGCTCACGATCGAACGGGCGCTCGACGCCGACGTCGACGCCGGCCGCTTCTCGGTGCAGGTGCTCACGCCGCGCCACACCCGCCTCGCGACACGCTGGCTGCTCGGGCGCCAAGTGGCGCTGCGCACCCTCGCTGCGCTCCACCTCGCCTGCGCAGCCCAGACCGGCGCACACCTCGTCACGCTCGATCGCACGCTCGCCCGCGAGGCAGTGGCGCTCGGCATCGCAACGCACGATCTCGTGGCATGAGGCGTCAGCGCCGCGGGGCCTCCACCAAGCCACGCAACAACCCGCCGAAGATGAACGCGTGGAAGGGCGTCACGCCCAGCCAGTAGGCGCGCCCAGCCAGGCCGCGCGGCCTGAACGTGGCCGTCTGCCGTAACGTGCTGCCCCCGTCGCCACGCACCAACTCGAACTCCAACCAGGCCTCACCCGGCAGACGCATCTCGGCGTAGAGCACCAGCCGCCCGGTGGTGCGGTTGGCGACGAGCACGCGCCAGAAGTCGAGCGCGTCGCCGGGGCGAAGCTCGAAGGGGTGGCGCCTGCCACGACGCAGGCCCGTGCCACCCATGATGCGATCGAGCAGGCCGCGCAGCCACCACAGCCAGTCGGCGTAGTACCAGCCAGTGGCGCCCCCCAGGCGCCACACGCGGTTCAGCACGGCCTCGGCGTCGTCCTCCACCGCCAGGCTGCGCTCGTCGACGTACACCGCCTGGCGCGGCACCTGCACCAGCGCGTCCAGTTCCAGCGCGCTGCGGCTCGACACGACCGCGTCGGTCCAGCTCGACACCACCGAATGCTGCTCGATCTTCTGGAAGGCGAGGCGCACCGCCTCGTCGTAGGGGATCAACTCGCGCGGAATGATGTCGCGGATGCGTTCGTCACGCGCCACCACGTCGACCTTCATCGAGTCGACGAGGTTGCGTGCCAGCGGGTAGCTGGTCGACGTGACGAAGTAGAGCCAGTACGACGACAGCTTGGGCGTGAGCACCGGCACCGGCAGGATGGCGCGGCGCAGCCCGCGCACCGCGGCGAAGCGCTCGAGCATCGTCTGGTAGGTCAGGACCTCGGGGCCTCCGACGTCGAACGTCTCGCCCAGCGCTCGCGGCTCGCCCAGCACCCCGACCAGGTACCCCAGCGCATCGCGCACGGCGATCGGCTGGGTCTGCGAGCGCAGCCAGCGCGGCGCCACCATCACGGGGAGCTTCTCCACCAGGTCGCGCATGATCTCGAAGCTGGCGCTGCCGGATCCCACGATGATGGCTGCCCGAAGGACGGTCACGGGCACGTCGCCGGACCGCAACACGCGCTCGACGTTGCGACGCGAGTCGAGGTGCTGCGACAGCACACCGTCGTCGCCGAGGCCCCCCAGGTAGATCACCTGCTGCGCGCCGGTGGTACCGAGATAGTCGGCGAACGACTGGGCCGCGCGCGCCTCGAGCGCACCGAAGTCGCCGGCTGACGTCGACAGGCTGTGAACGAGGTAGTACGCGGCGTCGAGCTCGCTCGGCAGCGAAGCCGCGTCGAGCGGCTCGAGCAGATCGGCCTCGTGCACGTGCACGCCGCGCTCGGGGTCGTGCTCGACGGGGAAGCGCGAACGCGAGCGCACCAGGCAGTGCACCTCGTGACCGGCCTCGAGGAGGAGTGGCAGGAGGCGCATGCCGATGTAGCCGTTGGCGCCGGTGAGCAACACGCGCATGGCTCAGCATGAACCCTCGCGCCGCGGTCGACCGTACGCAGGCACGAAGTGACCCGCCCCGGCACCAACGGCGCGCCGCCGCGGGCGAGCCGGTGCCCCCCGCCACGTCACGCCCGGCGCTCAACTCAGTTGACTTCTAGAACGCCCACTCGCCTCCGCGCATCACCGGCGTCGCGTTGCCGTCGGCCGTCTCGCCGTCGATGTCGAGCGCCTCGGAGCCGAACATGAAGTCGACGTGGGTGAGGCTCTGGTTGAAGCCGTCGGCCTCGAGGTCGGCCAGTGGCCGCTTGGTGCCATCACGCATCGTCGTCTCGTAGGCACGCCCGAGTGCCAGGTGGCAGGCCGCGTTCTCGTCGAAGAGGGTGTTGTAGAACAGCAGCCCGCTCTGGCTGATCGGGCTCGAGTGCGGCACCAGCGCCACCTCGCCCAGACGGCGCGCGCCCTCGTCGGTGTCGAGCAGGCCCTCCAGCACGGCCTCCCAGTGCTCCGCCGAGAAGCCGACCACCGCGCCATCCTCGAACGTCAGGCTGAAGCCGTCGATCAGCTGCCCCTGGTACGACAGCGGCTTCGTGGCGCGCACCGTGCCCGACACGCGGCGTGCGTGCGGAGCGGTGAAGACCTCCTCCGTCGGCATGTTCGCCACGAAGAATGCGCCGTTGACCTCCGCATGCTGCCCGCCCGACTCCCACGTGTGGGTGTCGGCCAGTCCGACACGCAGGTCCGTGCCGGGGGCGCGCAACCGCAGCGCCACGAAGCCGCGGTCGTTGAGGACGTCGCGGGCGCGCGACAGCGCGGCGACATGCGCCTCCCAGGCCTCGATCGGCGCATCGACGTCGGCGCGAGTGGCGGCGAAGATCGCGTCCCACAGCTTCGCGACCGCATCGGCCTCGCTCAGGTCGGGGAACATCTTGCGCGCCCACGCCGGGACGGCGTAGTCGACGATCGTCCAGGGCATGTGCGAGCGCTGCACCAGATCGGAGACCGGACGCATGACGCCGCGCTGTGCGCGCACCATGCGCGCCACCCGCGCCGGGTCGGCCGCCGACATGAGGTCCGGGTCCTCGCCACCGACGCGCAGGTAGGCGTCGCCGCGCTCGGCCATCCCGAGCACGAAGTCGCGGTAGCCCTCCGGGTAGCCGTCGAGGTGCTCCTCCGCCGAGCGCTGCGCGCGGATCAGGCCGACGTGATCGTCGACGTATTGCACCTGCACGTAGGGCGCACCCATGTCGTAGGCCTTGGCCACGATCCGCCGCACCAGCTCGGCCCCCTCGATGGGTCCGATCAGGTGCAGGCGCTGGCCGCTTTGCAGGTTCACGCCCACACGTAGGGCGAGGGTTGCGAGGTTGTCGAGCTTCTGGTCGAAGGTCAGCATCCGACGAGTGTACCGCCGCACCTGCGGGCGGAGACGTCGCACCGTCGTGCGTGTCACCGCTCTGGCGCCACGGGCAACGTGTCCCGGCCCGAGAGCGCCTATGATGGAGCCGCGCGCGGACCCCGGGTTCGCCCGCGCACAACCAGGGCCGAGCGCCGAGCGCGGCCCGACCCCGTCGCCACGGCGTCGGGGCTCCTTCGGGGCAGGGTGCGATTCCCGACCGGCAGTGTGGCGATGCTGCGCATCGCTCTAGCCTGCGAAGCCCACCAGGTGGGCCCGAACCCGTGAGAACCGGGTGCCGACGGTGACAGTCCGGATGAGAGAAGGAGAGGAGGCGGGTGGCGCTCGAGCGTCACCTGACATGCGATGTCGCACCGCGACGAGCAGATGATGCGTCGTGCGCTGGCCTTGGCCGAGCGCGGGCGCGGTAGCACGGCACCGAATCCGATGGTCGGTTGCGTCCTTGCGCACGGCGACGAGGTCGTCGGCGAAGGCTGGCACGAACGCGCCGGCGAACCGCACGCCGAGATCCACGCCCTGCGCGCCGCCGGCGAGCGCAGCCGCGGGGCGACCGCCTACGTCACCCTCGAGCCCTGTGCGCACACCGGCCGCACACCGCCCTGCGTCGACGCCCTGCTCGCGGCGGGCGTCGCGCGCGTCGTGGTCGCCGCCAGCGACCCGGATCCGCGCGTCGCGGGGCGCGGGCTCGCGCGGCTGCGCAACGCAGGCGTCGAGGTGACGCTGGGCGTGCTCGAGGCCGAGGCCGAGGCCCAGAACGTCGCCTACCGCACGCAGCGCTCGCTGGGCCGGCCATGGGTGCGCTACAAGACCGCCATGACGCTCGACGGCAAGATCGCCACGCGCACCGGACGCTCGCGTTGGATCACGGGCGACGCCTCCCGGGCGCTCGTGCAGCGCTGGCGCAGCGAGCACGACCTGGTCGCCGTCGGCGTGACCACCGTGCTGCGCGACGAACCGCGCCTGACGGCCCGCGTCGACGGCGGCCGCACCCCGCACAAGCTCGTGTTCGACTCGGTCGCGCGCACCCCCGGCGATGCCGCCCTGTTCGCGGCGGACGACGCTGGCGTGACGGCGCGCGTCACCATCGCGGTCGGCCCGCGCGCGCCCGAGGCGCGCGTCGCCGCGTTGCGCGACCGCGGCGCGACCGTGCTCGTGAGCGACGACGGTCGCGGCCGCCCCAGCGTCCCCGAGACGCTGACGCATCTCGCCGACGCAGGCGCACTCAGCCTGCTCCTCGAGGGGGGCGGGACGCTGGCCTGGTCGTTCGCCGAGGCGCACGCGCTCGACCGCGTCGCCTGGTTCGTGGCCCCGAAGCTGCTCGGCGGCACCGCCGCGAGCCCGCTCGGCGGGCTCGGCGTGGCGACCATGGACGACGCGCTCACGCTCACGGGCACGACCGTCCGCGACGTGGGCGACGACCTGTTGATCGAAGGCGACGTGCACTACTCGTCGCCCGGCGACGTGCACTACCCGTCGCCCGGCGACGTGCGTGACGCAGCGCCCGCTGCGGACCAGCCGGTCGAGCGCGGGCCCGTCGACGGAGAGGACTGATCATGTTCACTGGCATCGTGGAGGAGGTCGGCACCGTTCGTGCCGTCCATGACGACGGGGGCGACCTGCGGCTTCGCATCGAGGCCGGCGCCGTGCTCGAGGGGGCCCGGATCGGCGACTCGATCGCCATCTCGGGCTGCTGCCTCACGCTCGTGGCGATCGACGGCGACGCGTTCGAGGTCGAGCTGTCGAAGGAGACGGTCGCGAAGACCGCGCCGCGCTGGCGTGTCGGCGCGCGCGTCAACCTGGAGCGGGCCGTGCGGCTCGGGGATCGGCTCGGCGGGCACCTGGTGTCCGGACACGTCGAGGGGACAGGCGTGGTCACGGGGATCGACGCGCAGCCCGGGGCGTTCGTCATCGGTGTTCGCGCGCCCGACGCGATGGCGCGCTACCTGATCCCGAAGGGGAGCGTCACCGTCGACGGCGTGTCGCTCACGGTCGTCGACCTGGGCGGTCCGGGCGGCACGCGTGACGACCTGGCCCCGAGCGAGTTCACGCTCTGGCTCATCCCGCACACCCTCGACGTGACCACCTTCGGCGAGCTGCGTGTCGGCGACCTCGTCAACATCGAGGCCGACCTGATCGCCAAGCACCTCGAGCGGCTGGCCGGCTTCGGTCCGCGTGAAGAGGCGTCGAGCCCCGTCACGGACGACGCCGCGACCGCCACAGGGGGCGCGCGATGAGCACGAACCCGCTGATCGCCACCGTCCCCGAGCTGCTCGACGAGTTGCGCGACGGTCGGCCGATCATCGTCGTCGACGACGAGGACCGCGAGAACGAGGGCGACCTGGTGCTCGCCGCCGAGTTCGCCACCACCGAGCGCCTCGCCTTCATCATCCGGCACACCGGCGGGATCGTCTGCCTGAGCATGCCCGACGACCGCGCCGATCGCCTCGACCTGCCACCGATGGTGGACCGCAACACGTCGAACCGCGAGACGGCCTTCACCGTCACGATCGAGGCCGCCGAGGGCGTCACCACCGGCATCTCGGCCGCCGACCGCGCGCACACCATCCG
>PWQI01000178.1 GCA_003556805.1 Trueperaceae bacterium
CGTCCCAGCGCTCGCGTGAGCGGCGGCTCTCGGCGGCGATCTCGTCGAGCTGCCGCGCCATGCGATCGAGCTGTGCGCGCAGCTCGGCGTCGCTGAGGCCCTGGGTCACGAGGGCGGGCGGCTCGACCGGTTCCGCGCTCACGGCCGCGTCTTCGCGAGCGCGTGGCCTTCGCGGCGTTCGTCGATGGCCGTGGTCCGTGCGATCCCGCTTCCGAGCAGGTACAGATTGCGCAACGTCGGCCTCCTCGGGCGCCGTGATCGACGCCCGCTGCTCGAGCAGGTTAGGGCGCGCGAGTCGGGGCGCACAACGGTGGAACGTCCCCGCGAACCGTTGGGGCTCGTGTTGCACCCCGCCCGCCGCGCATCGTGGCGTGCGCCGAGGAAAAGACCCGCGTCGATGTCACGGTCGTCGTCACGCGTGACCGCGAACGCGTAACGCTGGAGTAACGGGTGTATCCCTAGCATACTGACCCAGGAGGGGCCGCCATGGACACACCGTCGATCGAGGATCGCTTCGGTACGAACACGATGCGCTGGCCTCGGGGGCGCTACGCTCTCGGATCTCGCGAACGCGCAACACGCCGACATCGGTGGCGGGGACGGGTCGTTCCGACCTGCCCCCTCATGTCCACGATGATCGTGCTCGCCGCCACACTCGTGGCGTGTGGGCCGAGCGGCAGCGTCGACGTGCCGGGTGCGCCGACGCCGACGGGTGCGGTCGAGGCGACGGTCACGCCCGATGGCGGCAGCGTCCGCGTCGTGAGCGACGACGGTGCGATCCTGGACGTCACGTTCCCGGCTGGCGCCGTACGTGACGACACGCTCGTGACGATCGCGCCCGCGGCTACGGATCCCGACGTCTTGGCTCGGTTCAGTGTGGCGCCCGCTGGGCTCGTGTTCCGACGGCCGGTGGCCGTCGCGCTTCGGCTACCTTCGGGAGCGACGAGCGGTGAGGAGTCGGCGCTCGCGCTCGAAGTGCCGAGCGAACCGACGGTGCTGCCGTCTGCGCGATCGGACGACGGTCGCTCGTTCACGGCCGAGGTGCGGTTCTTCGCGTTCCCATCGGCGAGCGACGTCGAGCGCTTCGACGCGGACGACGCGCGCATGGCCGACAGGATCGCCGCCTTCGAGGCGCGCTGCCAGGACGAGATCGACATCGCGGCGGCGACGCTCGAGCAGTACGTCGAGCACTACGCGTTCGAAGACGCCCTGCGTCTCATCGGCCGGGTCGGCTTCCTCCTCGATCGCTGCGCCCGCTACGACGAGTTCCACGCGTGGCTCGATCAGGCCAACCCGATCGTCTGCGCCCTTTACGCCGACGTGGTGCTCGTGGCCACCGTCGTCGCCGTCGACACGTTCAAGACGTTCAAGCGGGTCATGACCCCGGTCACCCACGGCTTCAGCACGGTCCAGGCGTTCGACGCGAAGTGCGAGGCACCGACGGCCGTGGAGGTCTTCGAGGACAAGTACGTACAGTTCATCGAGTTCCTGAGCGCTCGGGTGAACGGGCTGCAGTTCACGGCCGAGTACGAGGAGCTCTTGGACGAGGTGCGCCGGGTCCTGCGGTTGCGCGGTATGGCGGAGATGCTCGGCGCCGACAACGTCGTCGGCCTGCTGGAGTCCAAGGTGATCGAGCCGCTCATGGACCTTCTGCGCCAGCGCGCGTACACCGAGTGCGTCGCGACGTCGGATCACTACTACCTGTTCGGTCTGTTCGAGTCGGAGTTCCTACAGCGTCGCGTGCCGCTGGTCTCTCAGCCGCCCGTCGACACCCAGTCGATCACGAGGAGCACGTCGTGGAACACCCACGCTGCGTACACCGACGACGCCATCCGCCGCGACCTGCAGTACTGCGGCACGCGCCTAGACCTCGAGGTGTGGAGCGGCGCTGGTGTGCCGACGGCGTTCAGCGAACAGGCGCGCAGCGTGGGAGGGACCTCGTCGCCTGGCGCCGAGACCGTGCAGGCGTCGTCCCGCGGACCGCGCGAGGGCTTCTTGATCCTTCGGCCCGACATCGACGTGTTCCGCTGCGGCCAGTCGCGGACGCTCGACCCGCAGTCGCTGGTCGTGCGGTTCGCAGGCGTCGAGGCGCACGAGGTCGCGGCGATCGGCGCATCGATACCGAGCCAGCCGATCGAGCTCGACCTGGCCGAGCTGCTGGCGGGCTCCGATCCGAAGCAGAAGGTGACACGAACCGTCGAGATCGTGCGCGAGGCAGACGCCTGTTCCGGCGCCTACGGAGCGCCGTCGTTCACGCTCTTCACGTGGGACGTCGAGCTCGATCCCGCACCCGATCTCGCCTCGGCGACGGCGTCGAGCTCCGTGCTCGCGGCGAATCAGGTCACCTCGATGACGTTCACGCTCCCCTTCGAGGACCAGGGGGCCAACGTGCGCACGCTGATCGTGGAGGTCGCCCTCGGCGGCACCGTGTTCGTGCGGCTCGAGGACGACGTGGCGAGCTCGGCGAGCACGACGGGCTTCGCCGGCGAGACGCAGGGAGAAGGCACCTTCACCGACGACGTCCACATCGGTTGCAGCGAGGCAGGCAGGAACCCCTTGTCGTTCCGATTCCACCTCGTCGACGAGTTCGAGCAGGAGAGCTCGACGGTGAGCACCGACGTCACGGTCGATTACTCGGGCTGCCCATGACCCCGGCCGTGGATCGTGATGGGGCGAGAGGAGCGGAGCGTATGGCCAACAGGTATCGAAACCGTGGCGTAGCGATGGTCGTCGGATCCGCTGCGATGCTGCTCCTGGCGGCGTGCCCGGCCGGCGATCCGCCGCCGACCGGCCCGACGGGCAGCGGCCTGAGCATCAGCAGCCCCTACGCCGGACAGGCGCTGGCGGGCACGGTGATGGTCGCCGCGAGCGGCGTCGACGGCGCGGCGACGGACCTCGTGTTCGAACTGGGTTCGCTCCGCGTCGAGGCCGCCTCGGACGGCACGGCGATCATCAACACACGAGTTGTCGAGGACGGGCCGACCGTGCTCGTGGCGACGGCGTCGGTCGGAGGCGCCAGCGAGCGAACCGAGATCGCCGTCGTCGTCACCAATGACCTGCCGAGCAGCGGCGTCGTCGGGCAGCAGGGGGGAGCGTTGCGGACCGCGGCCGGATCCTATCTCGGCATCCCGCCCGGGGCGCTGTCCGATGCGGTCGCGGTGAGCGTGACCGATACGACCCAAGAGTCGATCCTGGACGAGTTCGGCGTCGACTATCCAGCCCTGGGCGTCACGTTCCTGGGCGCCTTGACCGTGGAGGCCGACGCGAGCGGCTTCGAGGTGCCGATCCAGGCCGACCTCGCTGGCTGGGCGGAGGCGGTCCAGCCCGATCAGCAGGTCGTGATGTTCGCCCTCGCGCCCGACGCCTCGGGCAACGGCGTCGGCGAGTTGATGTTCGCGGCGGCCGCCCAGGCCACCCCGGACGGCTCGGTCGTCTCTCGACCCACGCCTCGGAGCGAGGTCCACGGCGTGGGTGGCGCCGGTGTGGCTCGGTTGCAGGCGACGGCGAACGCTCGACCGGGTGCGATCGTGACGATCGTCGGGCGCGGCTACAACCCGAGCGGTGTGCTCAGCACGGTGGCGCGGTTTGCGGGCGGGGTGGATCTGTTGGCGTTCGCCACCATCGTCGGTGACGAGTCGTTCAATCCTCTCATGGAGGTGTCGTTCGCCCTGCCCGCAATGAGTTCGACGACGCAGTCGGTGCGCCTCCACAACCTGACGACGGGTCACCGCTCCAACCCGATCGACGTCGCGATCGCTTCGCTCGGATCGGGAACGGCGGCGGTCTACCTGGGCTTCGTGGATCAGGTACGTGCGGCCGTCGAGCGGACCACGGTGGGGCGCGCCGACCTGGCGAGCCTGGGTGCGACTTGGGTGAACGCCCTTGCGGCGGAGAGCTCCAGCGTGGCTGCCGCTATGGCGGCGAACAGCGGGCTGGTGAGCGCCGCGAACCGTGCGCTGCTCGATGGGAGCTCGGGGAGCGGCAGCGTGAGCGAGGTCCGGGCGCTCATCGCGCGGCATGCACTCGTGCTGGACGCGATCGCGGTTTCGGTGCCAGAACTCGGCGAGGTGGCCGTCGACCTCGCAACGCTGTTGGTTGCCACCGCCCCGCGGCCGAACGGCACCGCCGGTTCGTCGCGCCTCCAAACGGGAGGCAACCCCGACTGCTGGAGCGCGCCGCAGTCGGTGCGCATCAGCCTCGGAGACGCGGGCTCGGCCACGACCGGGATGGGCTCCGCTGCACCCACACCGTGCCTGGGTGGCGGCGCGGTCGGTGGCGGCGGCCCCTCGGCGAGCGCCGGCGCCTACACCGCGAGCCGCCGCGGTGTCGCCCTCGGACCCGTCCAAGGCGCGATCGTGTCGATCCTGCGGCAAGGCACGTCGGATCGACTCACGCCCTTCACGGCGCTCACCGACGAGAGCGGATACTTCTTCCTCCCCTTCGTGCCCGCCGGTGAACCGTTCACCCTCCACGCCGTCGACCCGGCGACGGGCGCAGTCGCGACGGCCGACGGCATCATGGGCGGGGACAACGAGTTGTTCGTTCAGGACGTCGTGTTCGCGTCCGACAGTGACGGGGCCGGCCTGCCGGTTGCGAGCTTCGTGGTCACCGATCTCGGCGATGCCACGTTCCGCTTCGACGCCTCGGCGTCGTACGACCCCGACGGTGTGATCGTCTCGTACCTGTGGGAGTTCGGTGACGGCGCGATCGATACGACGAGCTCGAGCGTCATCGATCACGAGTACCGCGTGTCCGGCACCCACCCGGTCCGATTGGTCGTCGTCGACGACGACGGGAACGCCGCCCAAGCGCTCGCCGAGATCGCCATCGCGCCCTCGTACGACATCGCCTTGGTGCGCGACCACAGCGTCATGCCTGTCCTCGACGGCGACGGCGCGCGCACGGCACTCATCGCCTATTCCGACGCAAGCTTCGAGCAGTATTCGGGTCTGTTGGTTCGGGAGGCAGCGACCGGGGTGGACAGCCGCGCCGACGCGGCGGTCGATGGCACGGCGAGCGACGCCGATTGGGTCCGCGGCCACCGGGTCAGCGCCGACGGTCGGTTCGTGGCGTTCGAGACGCTCGCGTCGAACCTGAGCGACGCAGTCGGCACCAACGCCAGGAGCGTCTACATCAAGGACCTGGTGACTGGAGCGGTCGAGGCCATCACCCGTGAGGACGTCGAGCAGCTTGCGGGCTGCGTGCGCATGCCGGATCTCGGCGCCGACGGACGCCATGTCTCGTTCAACTACGACAGCGCCTGCGGTACCTCGTCGTTCTCGACCCAGCGGGTGTACGTGAAGGACCTCGACAGCGGTGACGTCACACTGGTGAGCGGCGCCGGGTTCGGCCGGTTCGCGGTCAACGCGGTCAACGCGGACGGTACCGTGGTGGCGTTCGGCGGCGACGATTCCGACTTGGTTCCCGGGGATACGAACGGCTTCCCGGATGTCTTCGTCTGGGACGCCGCGACGGACACGTACGTGCGCGCGAGCCTGGCGTACGACGGCGCGCAAGCCGATGCCGCCGTGTTCCATGGTCCAGGCTCGTTGACCTCGGACGGTCGCTACCTGCTCATGACGAGCTGGGCCACGAACCTGGTCCCTGGCGACACCAATGGCTTCGGGGACGCGTTCGTGCGCGATCTTCACGAGGGCACCATCGAACGCGTGAGTCTGAGCAGCAGCGGCGAGCAGCTCGACGCCGCGACCGTCGCGGCACAGATCAGCGCCGATGGCCGCTACCTCGCCTTCGTCACGCGCGCGACGAACGTGATCCCCGGCTTCGCTACCGGCGGCCTCTCGCGGCTGTTCGTGCGCGACCTCGCGACGGGCCAGGTGGCCTGGTTGGATCGCACGGATCTCGGCAAGGACGCAGACGGTGAGCCCCGAGACGCCCCCTCCATCAGCGGCGACGGCCGCTACGTCGCGTTCGTGAGCCGTGGCCGACTCGTGGCGGACGCTCACCCCGAAAGCCTCGGCCTGTACCGCGTCGAGAACCCGCTGTGGACGCCGTGAGGGAAGCTGGCGCAGGCGTGTGGGTGGCCCGGTCCGGACGCTCGGGTTGTCTGCCCGTGCGGTGTGGCGCGAGTCCGTGACGCGTCTCGTCGACGCGTGGCGTCCGGCCGGGCTCGTGGCCGCGCTCGCGGCGGCCGCGGCGGTGGCGGTGGGTTGCTCGACGACGCCACCCGACGGCAGCGGTACGCATCGTGCCGCGAGTTCGTCGAGCCCCATCGCGATCGCGCCCGACGGCGCCACGCTTTGGGTGGTGAACCCCGACGCCGACTCGGTGACGCCGATCGACCTGCGCAGCGGGACGGCTGGTACGCCGGTGGCGGTCGGCGCTGAACCGTGGGCGGTGGCGCTGACGCCCGACGGCGCCGTGGTGGTGCTGAACAGGCTCGGGGGGAGTCTGACGCGCCTCGACGCGAACGGTCGGCGCGACGTCGACGTCGGTCCCGAGTTGGGTGGGATGGCGCTCTCACCGACCGGGGCGTTCGCGTACGTGAGCGTGTCGAGCGCCGACGAGGTGGTGCGCGTCGACCTCGCACGCATGGAGGTCGTCGCGCGCTACGCCGTCGGACGCCTGCCGGGGTCGCTCGCCGTCGCGCCCACGCACGGCGGGGTCGCCGACGAGGCCGTCGTCGTCGTGGCCCATCGCCTCGCGCGCGCGGGCACGACCGGCTCCGATACCGCGGCAGGCATCGCCGACGCTGGCGTCGACAGCCGCGAGGCGTGGCTCACGCTGATCACCGCTGGCAGCCAGTCCGAAGCCGTCATCGTGCCCTATGCGTTCGGCGCGGCGAACGTGCTTACCGGTCTGGCGCTGGCAGGCGATCACGTGTACGTGACCCACATGCTCAACCGGCCCGGGCCGCCGCGCGACTTCGAGCACACCGTGTCGGGCGCGTTGTCGACGGTCTCCCTCGAGACGGCCACCGAGCGGCTCGAGCGGCGCGTCCATCTCAACGAGGCGAGCTTCTCGACGCCGGTGAACGGCCCGAGCGCGGTGGCACTCACCCGCGACGGCGCGACGGCCTACCTGACGCTCGCCGGCAGCGACGCCGTGATGGGCGTCGATCTCCGCGACCCGACGGAGCCGCGGTTGCTGGGCTTCTGGCCGACCGGAGCCAACCCGCGCGGCATCGTGCTGGACCGTGACGAGGCGCGCGCCTACGTGATGAACTACCTCTCGCGCGACGTGAGCGTGCTGGACCTGAAGGAGCTCTCGTTGCGTCGCGAGCTGGCACGGATCGACGTCGTCGCCGAGACCCTCGATCCCGAGCTGGCACGCGGGAAGCGGCTGTTCAACAACGCCAGCGACCCGCGCGTCTCGCAGCTCGGCTGGATCGCCTGCGCGAGCTGCCACCCGGATGGCGGGAGCGACGGCACCACCTGGTCGACACCGGAAGGGCTGCGCCAGACGATGCCGCTCTGGCGTCTGGAGGGTACGGCGCCGTTCCACGCCTCGGCCACGCGTGACGAGATCCAGGACTTCGAGGCGGAGATCGAGTGGCTGATGGCGGGCACCGGCCTTGCGCCGGGGCCGGTCTCGCCGCTGCTCGGCGAACCGAACGGCGGTCGTTCGGCCGACCTCGACGCCCTCGCGGCCTACGTGTTGCGCGGGATTCGCGTGCCGCGGGCGGCCGCGGGCGACCCGGCGACGCTGGCGCTCGGTCGCGAGGTCTTCGCCGTGGCCGGCTGCGCCGACTGCCATGGCGGCCCCGCCTGGACCCGCAGCTCGTTGCCAGGACCGGTCGGCACGCTCGCGCCGAACGGTGAGGTGCAGGTGGCCGCCGCTCTGCGCGACGTCGGGACGTTCGACGAGGACGCGGAGGGCTTGGGCGCCGACGGTTTCGACGTACCCACGCTCCTCGGTCTGCACGCCACGGCGCCCTACCTGCACGACGGCTCGGCGATCACGCTCGCGGACGTACTGGCGAACGCGCGACACGTTCCCGGATGGCTCGATGGTGCCGAGCGCGAGGCGCTCGTGGCGTTCCTCGACTCGATCGACGAAGCGACGCCGCCGTTCGAGTGAAGAGCCGCGCTGCCTACGTCTACCGGACGGGCGTCGGCAGCGGCAGCTCGCGGCCGCGGAGCAGCACGTGCCAGTACGCCCATTTGAAGAGGAGCTTGCCGGCGTGGTTCATGGCGGTCTCCTCGAGGAGCGAGAACGGGCCGACGC
>PWQI01000312.1 GCA_003556805.1 Trueperaceae bacterium
CTCGCGCGGCGCCTGCGAGAAGTTCCACGGGGCGGTCGTCGAGCACGCCGGGCACGAGCACACCCGCGTCTTCCGCGAGTGCGCCGAGCTCGGCGCCGAGCTCACGGCGTTGGGCGACACCACGCTCGGCGCCCGCGTCGAAGCGCGGGTTGCCGTCGTGTTCGATTGGGACACCTGGTGGGCTCTCGGGTACTCCAGCGGTCCCTCCGTCGACCTCGATTACCTGGGCGAGGTGCAGGCGTGGCACCGCGCGCTGTTCGATCGCAACCTGCCGGTCGACGTGGTCGGCGTCGGCGCCGACCTCACGCGCTACGACCTGGTGCTCGCGCCCCTGCTGTACATGGTCAAGCCGGGGTTCGCCGCCGTGCTCGAGGCGTTCGTCGCGGGCGGCGGGCGGTTCGTGACCACGTACTTCAGCGGCATCGTCGACGAGCGCGACCTGGTGACCCTGGGCGGCTACCCCGGCGAGCTGCGCTCGTTGCTCGGCATCTGGGTCGAGGAGACCGACGCCCTGCTCCCCGGTTCCGGCAACCGCATCGTCATGACCGAACGTAGGGACGGCTTCGCAGCCGAGTACGCCTGCGACCTCCTCTGCGACGTCGTCCACGCCGAGTCGGCCGAGGTCGTGGCCGTCTACGGCGACGACTTCTACGCGGGGACGCCCGTCGTGACGAAGAACCTCCACGGGAACGGTGAGGCGTGGTACGTCGGATCGCGCGCCGACGCGACGTTCCGTACGGATCTCGTGACGGCGCTCTGCGCCGACGCTGGGATCACCGCGCCCCTCACCGTGCCATCGGGCGTCGAGGTGACGCGCCGGGAGCGCGACGGTCACCGCGTCGTGTTCGTCCTCAACCACAACGACGAACCGTGCGACGTCGACCTCGGGCAGGCGGTCTTCCGCGATGCCGTGCGGGACCGCCAGCTCACCGGTGCGGTGGTGCTCCCACCGAAGGAGGTCCTGATCCTCGTCGAGAGATCCACACCTCAGTTGAGGTAACGACAGATCCTCTCGCCGGTTCGCGGATCTCTGAAGCAGTTGCTACCGAACGTGCCCAGCGACGTCTCGGCCTCCCCCGTCGCGGGGTCCAACGTCGGGTTCTCGACCACGGATCCGTCCAAGGTGATCGCCCCGCGCTGGCGACCATCGTCGAGGACGATCCATCCACCAACGTACTCCTGTCCGTCGAACGTCGCTACGGCGCGGAAGAGACCAGCATCACCCGTCACCAGATCGGCCGCAAAACTCCGCGGCGCCACGCCTGTGCGCTCAACGACGCCGACGACGCTGTCGTGGCCGAGCAACACCTCGACACGCGCGCCGTCCGTCTCCAAGGCGGCAGAGCCGCCGTTCGCGTCCCCGAAGAGCCACGTCGACACGTTTGCTCCGTCACACAGATAGACGATGAGGGGTCGCCGTTCCGGGTCCTCCGGATCGTCTGCGACCAGCACACCGATGAAGAGGTCTTGATCGACCTCCCCCGCGAAGGCGTGGGCGAACAGGGCGTCGTCCTCGGCAGCGGCAGTGGCGGCAAGGAGCCCGATCAGGACGGTGCTCACGAGGAACGTCCACAGCGTCCGAAGGCTTCTTCGGTCGTTCGTCGTCATCATCATCGCAATACCCCTTCCTCGGGAGGCGCCTGCACGCGCATCGACCATCGACGCCCCCCACAGCTACGGCACGACGGTATCGACACAGGCACTTCCGAGGCACTACCGATGAGCAACCGGTCGCAGAGACCGACGGCCGAGGGTCACCACGCCACCCCGATCGTCCGCACAGCCGAACGAGGCGTACGATGTCGGCGTGAGCCCCGAGGTCCTCCTGATCGTGCTCATCGTGGTGTTGATCGCCAGCACCACGCTCGAGCAGGTCGCCCGCGCGCTCCAAATCCGACACCAACCCCCCGAGCCGCCACCGGAGGTGGCCGAGGCGGTCGACGCGGACGCCTACGCCACCGCGCAGCGCTACGCGCGCGATCGCGGCCGACTCGGCTTGGCTCGGGGCGTGACGCTGCTCACCGTCTGGATCGTGCTGCTCGCCAGCGGCGCACTTGCCGGCGGTTACGCGCTGGTGGACGCGTGGACGAACGGCGGCTGGCTCGCTCCGCTCCTCTTCCTCGGCGGCGTGTTCCTCCTGCTCGACCTCATCAGCCTGCCCTTCGCCATCTACGCCACCTTCGGGATCGAGGCGAGGTACGGCTTCAACCGCACCACACCGGGCCTGTTCGTGCGCGACAGGCTGATCGGCTACGCGCTCACGGTCGTCCTGGGCGGCCCCTTGCTGGCGCTCCTCTTCTGGTCGATCGACGCCTGGGGCGGCGCCTTCTGGCTCCCGTACGCGGCCGTGATCACCCTCGTGCTGGTCCTCCTGGCGACGTTCCAGACGACCGTGCTGCTGCCGCTCTTCAACCGGCTCACGCCGCTGCCGGAGGGGCCGCTGCGCGACGCGATCGCCGACTACGCCAGCACGAACGGCGTGGCGCTCGACGGCATCTACGTGATGGACGGCTCGAAGCGCTCGAGTCGCGCGAACGCGTTCTTCTCCGGCCTTGGCAGGCAGAAGAAGGTGGTGCTGTTCGACACGTTGATCGAGCGCAACACGGTGGCAGAGGTGGTGGCGGTGGTCGCGCACGAGGTGGGGCACGAACGCCACCGGCACATCCCCAAGCTGCTCGCGGTCAACGTCGCCGCGATCGCCGTCACGCTGTTCTTGATGTCGTTGCTGGTCGAGAGCAGCACGCTCTCGGCCGCGCTCGGGGCCAGCGAACGGGTGGTCGCGCTCAACCTGATCGGCGTGGCGCTGCTCTTCGGGCCCATGTCGACGCTGCTGGGTGTGCTCGGCAACGCGTTGAGTCGGCGCTTCGAGTACGAGGCCGACGCCTTCGCGGCCCGCACGGCCTCGCCGGCGGCGATGTGCGACACGCTCCGCAGCTTCGTCAAGCACGACCTGGCGCTCGCGACCGCGCACCCGCTCTACACCGCGCTGGAACTCAGCCATCCGGCGCCGGTTGAGCGCATCCGGGCGATCACCACGACCGATGCGACGGCGACCGGCTGAGGTGTAGGCCACAGCAGCTCGCACGCCGCCACCCGCAGCGTGTCCAGCTGATGGCAGCGAGGCAGCCGAGAGCCCGGCAGCGACGTCTCATCGCACCAGTGCCCACGAACCCGATGATGACGAGGGCGAACCTGAGCGCTGGCGGTTGAAGCCTCCGGCGATCTCCTTGGGATCGAGGCGGGCGGAAAGCCGTTTTCGTGCGCGTGGAATGCCAAGCGCCATCACCCACGCCCAATCCACCGGTTGACCCACCCGGCGACACGTGCTATTCGTACGTTCCGTCCGCATGTACGCATCGACGCTCCCACAAGGAGGCCCCATGAAGAACCCGACGTTCGTGTCGCTTACGTTCGTGGCACTCGCATTGCTCCTCATCGGATGTCAGGCGGAGCAGGCCCAGACCCGGCCGTTCGAGTTGTCGTCGCACGACATCGCGATGGACTGGGGCATCACGATCTTCCAAGAGGAGCCTTGCAGCGGCAACCGCCTCGCTGGGGGTGAGATCAGCGGCGCAACGACCTTCGCAGGCATCGGCACGCTGTCGCTCGAGATGTCCTCGGCGTGGGACGTCGGCAACCTGCTGGACGACGCCGAGAAGCAGTACGAACCCACCAGCCCGGCGGCGCCCGAGGACGGGCCGGCGGCACCCGTCATGGGTACCGACGACTACCCGGTCACCTTCCAGTTCGACCCGTTCACCGACACCTGCCTGGCGCCCGGCGAGAGCGTCGCGAGCGCGACGGGCGACGTCGTGTTCACGGCCGACGGCGGCGACCAACTCCTCGGTCAGGTCGTCGGCGGCGAGACGCACCGGCTCGACTTCCTCATGGAGGGCGACGGCATCGAGAGCTTCGTCGTCGTCGAGTTCACTGGCGGAACTGGTCAGTTCAGCGGTGCGACGGGCTCCTTCGTCGCCCACACCATCTTCAGGTTCGACCTCGAGGAAGATGCGTTCGTGATCGACCTCGCCGAGGTGTTGCCTGGCGGCACGGTCCGCTACTGACCGGCCGATCGGCGATGTCCGATCGAGCCTATGCGAACGCTGTCGCCATCGTCGGGATGGGCTGCCGCTTCCCGGGCGGCGCCGACACACCCGAGCGGTTCTGGGCGCTCCTCCGTGATGGCGTCGATGCCATCACGGAGGTCCCGCCCGAACGCTTCGACCTCGCCGACCACTACGACCCGGACCCGGCCGCGCCGGGGAAGATCTACGCCCGGCATGGCGGCTTCGTCGAGCGGATCGACGAGTTCGACGCCGTCTTCTTCGGCATCGCACCGCGCGAGGCGCGGCGGATCGACCCGCAGCAGCGACTCCTGCTCGAGGTGGCGTGGGAGGCGCTGGAAGACGCCGGCCAGCCGCCAGACGCGCTGGCGGGATCCAACACCGCCGTCGTCGTCGGCATCGCGAGTCACGACTACATCGACGCCCAAGCCCTGGCGGCCAACCGCGAGCGCATCGACGCCTTCGTGAACGCCGGCTCGGCCGCGTCGATCGCCGCGAACCGTGTCTCTTACGTCCTCGACCTGCACGGCCCCAGCTTCGCGGTGGATACGGCATGCTCGTCGTCGCTCACGGCCGTCCACCTGGCCGTCCGCAGTCTGCGGGCCGGTGAGGTGGACGTAGCGATCGTCGGCGGCGTCGGTGCCCTGCTGGTCCCGGAGGTGACGATCGGCTTCTGCAAGGCGTCGATGCTCTCACCCGACGGGCGCTGCCATGCGTTCGACGCGCGGGCGAACGGGTACGTGCGGAGCGAAGGCGCCGGAGCGGTGGTCCTGAAGCCGCTCGCGCGGGCCCTCGAGGACGGTGACCCGATCCGCGCCGTGCTCCTGGGCAGCGCCGCCAACCAAGATGGACGCACCACCGGCATCAGCGTCCCCAGCGCGAGCGCTCAGGAAGCGATGATCCGCCAGGCCCTACGCGACGCGGACGTCGATCCCATGGACGTGGGGTACGTCGAGGCCCACGGGACCGGCACCGCTGTCGGCGATCCGATCGAGGCGGCGGCGATCGGCAGCGTGCTCGGCGCCGGCCGGGCGCCCGATGAGCCGTGCGTGATCGGCTCGGTGAAGACGAACCTCGGCCACCTCGAGGCGGCCTCTGGCATCGCCGGGCTGATCAAGGCCGCCCTGATGGTCGAGCACCGCGAGATCCCCGCCAGTCTGCACTTCGCGCAGCCGAACCCTGCGATCGACTTCGACGCGCTGCGCCTGCGGGTCCCGACGTCGCTCGAGTCCTGGCCGGCGCGGGCTGCGCGCACCGTGGTGGGTGTCAACTCGTTCGGCTTCGGTGGCGCCAACGCCCACGTCGTGCTCGACGCTCCGCCGGAACGTGCGGCGGGCGCAGCTGGGCGCCGCAGACCGCAAGGCGGCGATCAGCGTCAGCCACGCCTCTTGCCGCTCTCAGCGCGCGCTCCAGAAGCGCTGCGTGCGCTCGCGAACCGACATGCCCAGCGGCTGTCCGAAACGCCACCGGCCGCGCTGCACGACCATTGCTACACCGCCGCCGTGCGCCGCAGCCATCACGACGAGCGCCTGGCGCTCGTCGCCGACACGCCCGCTGACTTCGGCCGCGGGCTGGAGGCGTACCTCGCAGATGAATCGCACCCCGGGCTGGTCGCAGGGAACGCCGCGACCGGAGCGGATGCGAAGCTCGCGTTCGTGTTCACGGGCATGGGGCCGCAGGCTGCGCGCATGGGTACGCGGCTCTACGAGCACGAGGCGGCCTACCGCGACGTGCTCGACGAGGTCGAGCGCCTGCTCCGGCCGCTCGCCGGCTGGTCGCTGCTCGACGAACTCGCCGCCGACGAGGCCGCGTCGCGGGTGCACGAGGCCCGCATCGCGCACGTCGCCAACTTCGCGTTGCAGGTGGCGACGGCGGCGCTGTGGCGCTCGTGGGGCATCGCCCCCGACGCCGTGGTGGGGCACAGTTCGGGCGAGATGGCCGCCGCCTGCGTCGCTGGTGCCCTGTCGCTCGAGGACGGCGTGCGCCTCGCCTACCATCGCGGTCGACTGCAACAGCGCCTCACGGGCGCCGGGCGCATGCTGGCGGCCGCGCTCACGTCCGCCGAGGCCGAGCACGCCATCGCCGGCGCAGAGGATCGCGTGTCGCTCGCCGCCATCAACGCGCCGAGTTCGGTCACGCTCTCGGGTGCCGCGGACGTCCTGGAACGCATCGCGGGACGCCTCGCGGCAGAGGGTCGCTTCGCGCGCTTCCTCCCCGTCGAGGTGCCGTACCACGCGCCTCAGATGGAGCCGCTGCGCGACGAGTTCCTCGCCGCGATCGCCGACATCGCGCCACGCGAGCCCGACCTGCCGTTCGCGCTCGAGGTCACCGGGTCGTGGTGGGACGGCGAGCCCCTCGACGCGGCCTACTGGTGGCGCAACGTCCGCGAGCCGGTGCGCTTCGCCGACGCGGTCGACCGCCTGCTCGAGGCGGGCTGCCGGCACGTCGTCGAGGTCGGTCCACACGCGGTCCTCGCGCCCGCCATCGCGGAGTGCGGCGCCGCGCGCGGCGCGGCGCTCACGCTGCTGCCGAGCCTCCGCCGCGGCGAGGACGACCGACACGTCATGCTCACGTCGCTGGCCGCGCTCTACGCCGGTGGCAGAGACGTGGACTGGGCCGGCGTCTACCCGACGGGCACCGTGGTGCCGTTGCCCACCTACCCGTGGCAACGCGAATCACACTGGTTCGACGGCGGCGAGTCCACGGCCTCACCTCGACCTCGCTCCGCCGGCGTCGACTCCGGTCACCCGCTGCTCGGGCGTCGCCTCTCCTCCCCGCGGCCGACGTGGGAGACGACCTTCGACGACCCGCGCACGACGTTCCTCGACCACCACGTCGTCCAGGGCGCGACGGTCTTCCCGGGCGCCGCGTACGTCGAGCTGATGCTCGCCGCCGCGGCCGCCGAGCTGGGCGACGTTCCCGTCACGCTGCAGGACGTCGCGTTCGAGAAGCTCCTGTTCCTCCGCCGACCACGCGCGGATCCGGTCCAACTGCACCTCGATACCGGCACCGGCTCCATCGGCATCTACGGCGCGACGAACGGCGACGACGGCGACAGCTGGACGCTCCACGCCGCCGGTCGGTTGGGTCCGCAGCCCGCGGACGCGGTCGACCGGATCGACCTCGCCTCCGCTCGGGCACGCTGCACGACACCCAGGACGGCCGAAGCGCACTACGCGACGTTCGAGCGTCGGGCGTACCGTTTCGGAAGCGCGTTCCACACCCTGCACTCGATCTGGTTCGGCGACGACGAGGTCGTGGCGCAGGTCGAGTTCCCGCCCGACGTCGACCTCGCGGTCGAGGCCTACCGGGTGCATCCGGCCCTGCTCGACGCCGCGCTCCAACTGTTCGGCGCGGCCCGCATCGACTCGGACGCGTCGCCGCGCGACGACGTCCCCTTCTTCCCCGTCTCGATCCGCCACCTCGAGCACCGGAGCAACCCGGGGCGCCGCTTCTGGGTCTACGCCCGCGTGCGCCATGCGGGCGATCCGGAGCGCTGGAACGGCGACGCCTGGCTGACCGACGAAGCGGGACAGGTGAGCATCGCCATGCACGAGGTGCGCCTGAAGGCGCTGGCCGACGCGGCCGATACCCGCCCCGACGCGAGCGCGGAAGGGCTGTACGAGCTCACCTGGGAAGAGGCGCCGCTCGACCCGATCCAGGCGAGCGGGCCGTACCCGCTGCGCTCGACGAGCGACGTCCGCGAGGTCGTGGAGACGCGGCGGGATGCTCCCGAACGCACCCCGGAGGTCGTGCGCTACACGGAGGCGGGCGAGCCCACGCTGAACCGCGTCGCCGCCGGCTTCGCCGCGCTCGCGCTCGAAGCGACCGGTTGGCGTGCCGACGACGGCTCGCCGGCACGCGCCGACGATCTCGGCATCGCGCCACGACACACACGGCTGTTCGAGCACCTGACGCACATGGTGGAACGCGCAGCGCCGACGGCACGCGAACCAGCGGCGTTGCAGCGCGAGCTCGATACGTTGCGCGAGCGAGACCCCGCGATCGCTGCCGAGATCGAACTCGTGCGGCGCGGCGGCGAACGCCTTGCCGAGGTCCTGC
>PWQI01000308.1 GCA_003556805.1 Trueperaceae bacterium
CGCGCCTCGATGAGCGTGCCGGCGAACCGGGTGACGCTGCCCTCGGGGTAGGTCGCCATGATCTCGTCGCTGTTCGCGCTCTCGTCGCCGGGTCGCCACGTGCCGTCGACGTTCGCCACGGTGCCATCGGCGCTCCGGACCAGCATGAGCAGCCCCATGCCTTCGAGTCGTCCGAGCACCGCAGGTTGCAGTTCGGGGGTGTCGAGGTCGGGTTGCATCCGTTCCTGCCGCGGGTCGACGACGTCCTCTTCGGTGCCGGGTGCGTTGTCGACGCGCTCGACCGGTCGGGGGCCCAACGTGCTGCCGCCACGAGCGGTGCCGTGCGCGCCAGCTATGGGGTCGATCGGCAGGTGTTCGGCCGTTGCGCTCTCGTCGCTCGACGGTTCGCGGTCGCGTCGTGTGTCCTTCTTCATGGGTACCTCCTACCCGCCTGACAGGAGCTTCGCCAGGCCGCGCACGTGATGCGGACGGTGGTCGGCGGTTCCTGATCGTCGGCACGGGCGCCTGCCGACCACATGGGCGTTCTTCAGTATAGGAAGGCGCTCCGTGATCGCACGTTCGCCCGCGCCATCGAAGCGGCGCTGGTACCCGCCTCAGCGTGGCGCATGCGGACCGCTTACCCGCTTGGCTTCGGGACGCAGCGAGGGGCCCCGCATGCAGGCGGTGGAGACTTCCAGCGGGATCGTCCAGGACACCTCGCCTGGGCGCGGAGGGACGCAGGTATCATCGGACCGTGTCCCCCGGCCTCCGTCTGCTGGGCGCACCGCGGCTCGACGATGGAGCCGGCGGCGACGTCCTGCCCGTCACCAAGCCGAGTTCGCTGCTCTTCTACCTCGCGTGCCGGGACGCGTGGGTGGGGCGCAACGAGCTGGCGTTCCTGTACCTGCCCGACCGACCGGACGTCGAGGCGCTCGCGTACGTGCGCAAGCTCGTGTTCCGGGCCAGGCGGTATCCGTGGGCCGAGGGCCTGGAGGTACGGGACGCGGGCCTCCGCTGGATCGTCGACAGCGACCTCCGCACGTTCCGGAGCGCACTCGAGCGCCGCGACTGGTGCGCGGCGCTCGAGCATTACGACGGTGCGCTCCTCGAGGGCTGCGCATTGCCCGACGTGCCGGGGTTCGAGGCGTGGCTCGAGCTCGAGCGCGAGGCGGTGGAAGAGCAGCGCAAGGGCGCGGCGCTGCGCTACGCCGCGGACCTCGAAGAGCGGGGCCTGTTGGAGGATGCGGCGACCTGGCTGGGACGGATCCTGGCTCGCGATCCTCTCGACGAAGAGGGGCTCCAGTCGTACTTGAGGGTGCTCCGCGCGGCCGGCCGGCGCCAACGGGCGCTCGAGGCGTACGAGTCGTTTCGCGAGATGCTGAGGCGCGATCTCGACGCGCAGCCGCTGGAGACGACCCAAGCGCTCGCCGATGAGATCCGGAGCGGTGCGGGTGGGCGCGCGTCGATCGATACGAGGACTGCCGAGACGCGCCGCCACAACCTGCCCGCACCGACCACCCGCTTCGTCGGGCGTGACCGGGAGCTCGAGCAGCTCGCGCGGTACCTGGCCAGGTCCGACTGCCGACTCGTGACGCTGTTGGGGCTCGGCGGCATCGGCAAGACGCGCCTGGCGATCGAATGCGCCGGCCAGCACGTGCACGCGTTCCCCGACGGCGTCTGGATGGTGCCGTTGGCGGGCGCGACCTCGGCGGGGCTGCTGGCGCCGGGCATCGCGGGTGCGCTGGGGCTGTCGCTCGATGGCTCGGACACGCCCGAGCGGGAGTTGGCCGCTCACCTCGGCGACAAGGAAGCCCTCCTCGTGCTCGATGGGTTCGAGCATCTCGACGAGGGCGTGCTGGTGCTCGAGACGTTGCTCGAGGCGGCGCCTGCGCTGAGGCTGCTGGTGACCTCGAGGTCGGCGCTCGGGCTTCCGAGCGAGTGGCTGGTGGACGTCGACGGCCTCGCCACTCCGCCGGAGCAGACGGAGGAGGCGCTGGAGAGCTTCGATGCCGTGAGGCTCTTCATCAACCGGGCGGAGCGGCTCTCTGCCGGGTTCGCGGCGACGGATGCGACGCTCGAGGCCATCGCTCGCTTGTGCCGCCGGGTCGAGGGCATGCCGCTGGCGATCGAGTTGGCCGCGGCGTGGACGCGAAGCCTCGCCGTGCCCGACCTGGTGGCGCGGCTCGAGCGCGGCTTCGACCCGACGGCCACCGGAGACCACGAGGTCGCCGATCGGCACCGCAGCGTGCACACGGTGCTCGACTACACCTGGAACAACCTCGGGGATACGGAACGGAGCGTCCTCGCGAAGCTCTCGGTGTTCGTCGGCAGTTTCACGTTGGAGGCGGCCGAGCGTGTTGCGGACGCCCCTCTCGGACGGCTCTTGGGGCTCATCAACCATGCGCTGGTGCGCCGCAGGGAAGCCGGCCGCTTCGACCTCCACGAGTTGGTGCGGCGCTATCTCGAGGCGCACCTCGATGCCGAGAACGAAGCGCAAGCCTTGGGCGACCTGTGCGACTTCTACGCCGGGTTCATGGAGGCCCGGGAGCGGATGCTCAAGGAGCTCGACGAGAAGGCCGCCCTCGGCGAGCTGGACGCCGACGTCGACAACCTCCGGCGCGCCTGGCGCCACGCCTGCGAAGCGGGCGATCTCACCCAGTTGGCGCGGATGACCGAGTGCTACCACTTCCTTCTCGACACGCGGGGATGGTACCGGGAGGGCGCGGAGGCCTTCGGGTCGGCGGCTGGGCGGCTCGACGCGACCGACGCGACCGACGCGAGCACGCGAGAACGAGCGACGCTCGGGGACCTGTCGGCCCGGGCGGGGTACTTCAAGTTCCGGCTGGGCCAGCTGGGGGATGCGCGGCGAACGTTGGAGCGGAGCATCGAGCTGTTGTCGGAGACGCCGGCGTCCGCGGCGAGTGGGTTCGCGCACCACTACCTGGGGGTCCTGGACTTCCTGGAGGGCGACAACCGGGGTGCTCAACGCCGGTATCGGCGGGCACTCGCCTGCTACGACCCGAACGCCGACGCCTGGTCGCTGTCGCGAACCCAGAACAACCTCGGCGTCGTCGCCGACACCCTCGGGGACTACGACGAGGCCCTGGAGTGGTACGGCCTGGCGCTGGCGTCGTCGAGGCGGATCGGGCACGTGCGCGGCGTCGCTTCCGCGCTCGTGAACCTGGGGGTGACCTTCGAGACGCTGGGTCGACGCGACGAGGCCGAGGCCCACTACCGCGAGAGCCTCGAGGCCTACCGCGAGATCGGAGACGTTCGCGGCGAGGCCGCCTCGCTCGCCAACCTGGGCCACCTGGCCGAGGCGCAAGGCGCCTTCGCCGACGCCAAGGCCTTCTACGAGCAGAGCGTCGCCCTGAAGCGGAAGCTCGGGGACCCGGTCATCACCGCCGTGTCCCTGACGAACCTGGGCGACGTCCTCGTGGCGCTCGGCCAGGAGGCGCGAGCGCTCGAGGCGTTCGCCGAGGCGCTCTCCCTGGCGCGGGGCGCCGAGGCGCTGCCGTACGCGTTCCGCGTGGTCTGGTCGTACGCCAGGCTCTACGCACGGCGAGGGGAGTGGGCTCGAGCGCTGGCCCTCGCGAGCTTCCTCGCACATCGCTCGGAGAGCGAGTCGTGGCTGCAGCGCGAGGCGCGCGCAGCACTCGAGGCATGGACGGCCGACGCGACCGCCGAGGAGGCGGCGGACGTCGTGGCGCGCGGCCGATCGACGAGCTTCACCGATGTGTGCGCGAGTCTGGATCCGAGCGTCTGAGCGACCCAAGCGGTGGAACGCAGATGGAACTCGGGCTCCCTACACTCGAGCCATGCCCACCGAACGGCTCCTCGCCAGCTTCATCGTGCGCATCCGCCTGCGCAACGGCGTGCGCAGCATCCTGCTGCATCACGTGGGCAGCAGCGAGACCCGCGCCTTCAGCTCGTACCGGGAGCTGATGGTGTACCTGGCCGAGCACGAAGAAGCGGAGGCGCCGCAGGGCCCGAACGTCCCTCCGGCCGGTGAGCCGCCCTAGCGTTCCGCACCACTTCACGGCGCTCGTGTACACGGTACTCGTGTACACGGTACTCGTGGTACGCTGCGTCGAGGTGGTGGCCATGCGCAACGTGACGTTCAGTGCCGACGAGCGGGTCATCGAAGCGGCGCGGGCGCGGGCTCGCGCAGAGCGGACGACGCTGAACGAGCAGTTCCGACGCTGGCTCGAGGCTTATGCGATGCGCGAGGACCGGTCTCGGGACGCGATGCGCGTGATCGAGGAACTGCGATCGACGGTGCGCACCGGTGGCCGGCGCTTCACGCGCGACGAGCGCAATGAGCGCTGACTTCCTCGACACCAACGTCTTCATCTACCTCTTCGACGATGCAGACGAGCGCAAACGTGCCGTCGCAGAGCGCGTCGTGTCCGATGCCCTCGCACGGGGGCATGCCGTCGTGAGCTATCAAGTCGTGCAGGAGACGCTCAACGTCATGACGCGCAAGCTCGGCGCTGGTACGGATGACGCGCGCCGGTTCCTGGAGGCCGTGCTCGATCCGCTGTGGCAGATCGGACCGAGCGCCGATCTCTACGGGGCCGCACTCGACGTGCGGGGTCGCTACGGCTTCTCCTTCTACGACGCCCTGATCGTCGCTTCGGCGCTCGCCGCGGGGTGCACGAGACTGCTCAGCGAGGACCTGCAGCACGGGCAGAGGGTGGGCGACCTCACCATCGTCGATCCGTTCAGGGCGTCATCCGGATAGCACTTGCTCACACGAGCGGAGCCGACCTGCGCGGTGAGGTCGTCGCGGTGCACGGTGCCGCGTTGCACAGGCAACACGTGCCCGGTCAGAGCGAGCGAACTGGAGCCCTGCGGTGCGCGTATGCTCCTGACCATGGAACGACCCGGGCACGGGACCGTTGCCCACGCGCGAGCGGCCCCCACCATCCCATGACCGATCTCCTGGCCATCGGCGACGAGGGCCTGTACCGGCTCGCTGAGAGCGCCCGCGGCTGGACGGCACGGGTCCTCCGCGCCACGCGATCGGCCCGTTGCGTCGCCGTCGATCCGCACGAGCCCAGCGTCGTCTACCTGGGCACACGTGGCGACGGTGTGTGGAAGAGCGTCGATGCGGGCCGTTCCTGGTCGCGCGTGGCGCTTCCGGAGCACGACGTGTTCTCGCTCGCGGTGAGTCCGGCCGATGGCACCGTCTACGTCGGCTGCGAACCCAGCCGACTCTTCGCGAGCCGCGACGCTGGCGGTCGCTGGGACCCCCTCGACGCGCTCGTCCGGTTGCCGTCGGCACCCACGTGGAGCTTCCCACCGCGACCGTGGACGTCGCACGTGAGCGCGATCGCGCCGCATCCGCGTCGCGCCGGTGTGCTGCTCGTCGGCATCGAGTTGGGCGGCCTGATGCTCAGCGAGGACGCTGGCGAGTCCTGGCACGATCACCGGCCCGGTGCGCAACGCGACGTCCACGCCGTGGTCTGGCACCCTCGTGACGACGATCGCGCCTACCAAGCGGGCGGGGGAGGCGCGGCGCGGAGCAGCGACCGGGGTCGGACGTGGTGGGCGGCCGATGCGGGCCGCGAGCGCTCGTACTGCTGGGGCCTCGCGGTCGACGAGACCGAGGACGACACGTGGTTCGTGTCGGCGAGTCATGGGCCGCGGGCTGCGCACGGCGACGCCGCTGCCGATGCCGGGGTGTACCGCTGGAGAGGCGATGGGCCCTGGGTCCGCATGGCCGGTGGGCTCCCCGAGCCGCTCGACGACATGCCCTACGCCCTCGCGTCAGGCGGCGGCCGCCTGTTCGTCGGCGTGCGCAGCGGCGCCATCATGGAGAGCGACGACCGCGGCGACCGGTGGGAGCAGCTGCAGGTCGCCGGCGCCTCGCTCACAGGGTTGCGGGTGTTGATCCCGGTGTGAGGCGCTGCGTTCGATCGGCCACGGTGCCAGCCTCGACGCGGGCTGGTTGCCGGCCGCGATGATGCGTCACCCGTACCGCGCAGTACACTTCGGTATGGCGCGTGGCGACGAGTCCGAGGCGCGGCTGCGCGCGGCCGCGCGGACGCTGTTCCTCGAACGCGGTTTCGAGGGGACGAGCACGGCTGCGATCTGCAGCATGGCGCGGGTCTCGAAGGAGACCATGTACGTGCGCTACCCGAGCAAGGACCTGTTGTTCGCCGACGTGCTCCGCGAACTCATAGCCGAGGCAGCCCCGAGCACGTCCGCGTCCGACGACGAGGGCGCCACGCTCGAGCAGGAGTTGCGCGCCCTCGCGCATGGCGTCGCCACGGTGATGCTGCGCCCCGAGTACGTCTCGTTGTTCCGCCTCGTCGTCACGGAGGCGCCGCGTCACCCGAAGGTCGCCGAGCGGTTCAAGGAGGTCGCGCCGCAGCGCTCGCTCGCGACGGTTGCGGCCGTGTTGGAGCGTCACGGCGTCCGCGACGTCGACGCCGATGCCGCGGCGCGCGCTTTCATGGGCGGGTTGCTCACCTTCCTCCTGCTCGACGGCGTGTTCGCGGTCGACGGACCCAGCGCGCCGCGCCGGAGTCGGGTCGACGCCCATGTCGACTTCTTCCTCCGTGCCCTGTGTCCTGCGCGCTCGACGTAGGGGACGCTCCCTGACGTGGGCCGTTCGGCTGGAGCAACGACGTCACCGATGCGCGCACGACCGAATCGGCGATCGGTTCGCGACGACGTCTTCGAGCGCCTCGCGCATGGCGTACACGGCAGCCATGAGCAGCTCGGCTGGCGCCGCGCTCACGAGTTCGTCGCCGGCGCCGCCACCGGGTCGCCGTGGCGGAGCAGAGCGCCCTGCCCAAGCCCGAGCGCGCGGCGCACGTGTCCGTCCCCGCCGTCGAGGCGATCGCGGACCCACGCCACGTGGCGGTCGGGCCGTACCAGCACCCAGCGACCTGCTGCGGCAAGTCCGTCGAGGGCAGCGGGGCGCTCGTCGGACGGAAGGCGCACCACAGGGAGGCCGCCGCCGACTACTTCGGGTCGATCACCGAGGTCGAGCAGCGCGGCGCCTTCGGGCAGGATGTCGTGCAGGCGCATCAGGCGGCCGTCGTGGGTGCGAACGCACGGGTTCGGCAGGCGTTGGCCGCGGCCAACGTCGTCCGGCGCGCTGAGGCGCGAAGGCGGGTAGACGATGTCGAGCATGGCCTGGCGGCGCGCCGCACGCCTGCGGATCCGCGGCACTCGCAACAGCGTGCGGAGTGAGGCGAAGGCAGCCTCGCGCACGACGGCCGGGCTGAGCAGGAAGACGCGCGTGAGCACGTCGGTGTAGCGCGACACGCGCTCGACGGAGGCGTGGCGGCGCTCGACGTCGTACGAGTCGAGCAGGGCGTCGACGTCTCCGCCGCGAAGCGCGTGGGCGAGCTTCCAGGCCAGGTTGTGGGCGTCTTGGATGCCGGCGTTCATGCCCAACCCGCCGGCCGGCGAGTGGACGTGGGCCGCGTCGCCGGCGAGGACGACGCGGCCCACGCGGAACCTCGGGCTGGAGCGCAGGTGGATATGGAAGCGGCTGGACCACACGACCTCGACCGGCGGACCGTCGCCGAGGACATCGTTGGCGCGCCCTCGCACTTCGTCGTCGCCGACGTCGTCGCCGCGGTCGGGGTGCGGCGCCTCGAGGCGGATGACGCGCCACACGCCGTCGCTCAGCCGGAACGCCGTGGTCATGCCGCCGCGTTGGTTGCGGAGACGGGGCCAGGGCTGCTCGTCGCGTTCGTCGTCCACCCGGACGTCGGCGAGCATGGGTCGGACGCGGTACGTCAGGCCGGCGAAGGGGAGGCCGAGCGCCCCGCGCACGAAGCTCCTCGCGCCGTCGGCCCCGACGACGTACTCCGCCTCGAGCATGCGCCGCCGACCTGCCTCGACCACGGTCAGGAGGTTCGGTCCGTGGACGGCATCGGCGGTGTGGCTGGACTCGACCCGATCGTGCTGCGCGCTCTGCAGCGCAACGACCTCGGCGTCGAAGCGAACGTCGGCCAGCCCGCTGGACCTGACGGCGTCGAGCAGCAACCGCTCGGTGTGCGCCTGCTCGAGGAAGAGGACGCCGGGGCGGTCCACGTCGTCGTCGAGGTCGGAGAAGTCGACGCGTGCACGGGGTGGCCGCCCTCGATCGTGCAGTTCGATCGC
>PWQI01000466.1 GCA_003556805.1 Trueperaceae bacterium
CCGCCCGCCCTCGTGACCCAGGGCCTCAGCGACGCCGAGCTGCGCGCACAGCTCGATCGCATGGCGCGGCAGCTCGACGAGATCGCCGCCGAGAGCCGCCGCTCACGCGAGCGCTGGGACGCGATCGACGAGCTCGTGCGCGACCTCACGCCGGTCGTCCGCATCGCCATGGACGGCGCCGCCACGCGCCTGCGCGACTTCGAGGAGCGCGGCCATGGCGACGCGCTCGCCGCCGGACTGAGCGTCGCGGGCGACGTGATGCGCAGCTTCGATCGCGACGGCATCGAGCGGATCGGCGCAACTGTCGTGCAACTGCTGAAGACCATCCAGAACATGCGCTGACGCGCACGCCGGGCCGCGACGCCGCACACCGGCGGGCGCGCGACGAGGAGGACGACGCTCGATGCTCGTGACCATCGCGGGACGCCAGGTGCACGTGAACGACGAGGGCTTCCTCACCGAGTTCGACGAGTGGGACGAGGCCATCGCCGCGGAGCTGGCGGCCGACATCGGCCTCACGCTCACCCCCGAGCACCTGGAGGTGGTGCGCTTCGTCCGCGGCGATTACCGCGCGCACGGCACCACACCGACGCTCAGGCGCGTCACGACCGCCGGTGGCTTCGCCACCAAGCGCCTGTTCGAGTTGTTCCCGAAGAAGCCCGCCAAGAAGATGTCGTACGTCGCCGGCGTGCCGAAACCCATCGGCTGCGTCTAGGCGAGGCAGGAGGAGCCACCAGCATGACCGACACCCGCCCCATCCCGACCTTCGACGACGAACCCGCCAGCGCGGGCCGCAAGCTCTGCATCATCTGCTCCAAGGGCTCGCTCGACATGGCGTACCCCGGGCTGATCCTGGCCAACGCCGCGCTCGGCGAGGGCATCGAGACGCACCTGTTCTTCACCTTCTGGGGCTATGAGATCATCAACAAGAAGACGATGGCGAAGCTGCAGTTCTCGCCCGTCGGCAACCCCGCCAGCCACATGCCCACCGCCGTCTCGGGCCTGCCGGGCATGCAGTCGATGGCGACGCGCATGATGAAAGCGCAGATCGAGGCCCTCGACGTACCGGCCGTGCCCGAGTTCCTCGACATGATCAAGGACGCCGGCGGCCACCTCTGGGCCTGTCGCATGTCGGCCGACATGATGAAGCTCACCCAGGACGACCTGTATGAGCGCATCGACGGCGTGATCGGCGCCACCGAGTTCATCGAGATCTCCGCCGGAGCGCAGACGCTGTTCGTATGACGCCACAGCCGCCCCCCGCAAGGATCGTCGTCGTCGGCGCCGGCCTCGGCGGGCTGAGCGCCGCCCACGCGATCCGGCGCCGCGGCCTCGAGCTCGGGCTCGCGCCGCACGTCGCGGTCTGGGAGGCGGCCGAGCGCCCGGGTGGGCAGCTGCGCACCGTGATCGAGGACGGCTACCTGGTCGAGTGGGCGGCCAACGCGTTCCGCACCGGCACCGGGCCCACCGCCGACCTCGTGGCACGCCTCGGCCTGCAGGCCGAGCAGGTCCACGCCGACCGCGCGGCGGAGCGTCGCTACGTGTTCCATGGGGGTCGGCTGCACCTGCTGCCGAGCGACCCGGTGTCGCTCCTGAACTTCACCCCGCTGTCGCGCGATGGTCGCCTGCGGGTGTTGGCCGAACCGTTCCTGGCCGAGCAGGTCGATCACGAGGAGTCGGTCTTCGACTACGCCGCGCGCCACATCGGCGCGGAGGCCGCCGAGGTTTTGCTCGGCACGATGGTGCGGGGCGTGTACGGGGGCGACGCGCACGCGCTCTCGGTCGACGCGGCTTTCCCCGTGATGCGCGAGATGGAGCGTGACCACCGCTCGCTCGTGATCGCCGGCATCGCCGGCATGCCGCAGCGCATGCGCGAGGGCAAGACCACGTGGAGCTTCCGCGGCGGGATGAGCGTGCTGATCGACGCGCTCGCGGCCGATCTCGGACCCGGCTTGCGCCTCCGCACGCCCGCGCTCGGTCTCGAGGCCGGCCCGAGCGGCGGCTTCCTGCTGCGCGGCGTGGAAGGCGACGCGGAGCGCTTCGACGCGGTCGTGCTCGCGCTACCGCCGGAGACGGCGGCCGACCTGCTCGAGCGGCTCGACGCGCCGGCAGCAGCGGAGCTGCGCGGCATCCCGACCGGACCGATCGGCATGGTGGCCCTGGCCTTCGAACAGGGCGCCTTCGTCACGCCGCCCGACGGCTTCGGTTTCCTGGTCGCCCCGAGCGAAGACCTCCAGGTGCTCGGCTGCCTGATCGAATCCAACGTCTTCCCCGGTCGCGCCCCGGACGGGCAACTGCTGGTGCGCGTGATCATGGGCGGCGTCGCCGACCCCGACCTCGCAGCGCGCAGCGACGCCGACCTTGCGGCGATCGCCCTCGACGCGCTCGACCGAGCGTGGGGCCTCACGGATCCACCGCTGCGGAGCTGGGTCGGTCGCCAATCGCGCGGCATCCCGCAGTACGTGGTCGGTCACCTCGGGCGCTTGGATCGCATCCAGGCCCGCCTGGGACGCTTCCCCGGCCTGCACGTGGCCGGCAACGCCTACCGCGGGATCGCGGTCGGCAAGCTCGTCGACGACGCGGAGGTGGTCGCCGCGGCCGTGTGGGACGCCGCGTCCGCTGGCGGTCAGCCCGCCGTCTCGGCCTCGCTGGGCTCGCCGAGTCGTTCGTAGATCTCGCCGAGGGCGTCGGCGATGGCGTGCGCCTGCGGCGAGCCGTCGTTGCGCGCCCACGTGCGAGCGCTCGCGAGCACGTCTTCGAGCTGCCGTGCCAGGTCGTTGCGTTGCGCGATGGCCTCGTAGGTCGAGTGGATCGGTGTCTCCGACACGCCCTCCCCGGTCGGGTGCAGGCCCTCACCGTCTGGGCTGTGCTCGTCGTCGAAAGCGGGGAACGGTTCGCGATCGTTGCGGTCGGTCATGGGCACCTCCGGCGCTGGACGGGGGCTTCGTTGGCCAGCGCGCGCATCGCGCCGGCCGCGTTCGGGTGACACCTTCCAGGGTACACGCGACCGCACGATCGCCCGTCACGTCACGTCGAACTCGGGACCCCCGTTCCGTCGCCGTCGCAGCGCCAGCGAGCACACGCCCAGCGGCGCGGCCAACACCAACGCGAGTCCGATGGGCACCGGCCACGAACCGTACGTCCACGCCATCGCCACGCCCGCGGCCAGGCTCACGGCGGCCAGCGCCAACCCGACGCGCGCCGTCCATCGCGACCAGGCGTACGCACCGACATGGACCGCGCGTATCCAGAGCGCGATCGAGGCCACCCACGCGAGCATCATCACGCCCATCACGGTGGCCGCCCGCGAACCGAACGGGCCACCGGGGACCGGGACGTCGGCCATGATGGCGATGAGGCCGTCCACCGGACCCGTGCCGTAGCGCACGGCACCCGCCACGGCGAGGCCGCCCGCGAGCGCGCAGGCCCACACGAACAAGCCCGCGCTCCACCCCAAGGGCAGCGCCCCTGGCGACCGCGCGCCAGCGTCACCCACGACCTCGACCACGCGGCGCCGGCTGCGCGCGCTGACCATCGTCGCCGTGACGCCGAGCGCGAGGAACATGGCCAGCGGCACCTCGAGGGCTCCCGGCTCGGCGCGCTGCACGACGACCGCGAACTCGTAGTGCACGATCCACGCACGCAGGTCGATCAGCGCCGGCGCGTCGCCGTCGTTGCGGACCAGCAGCCGGTAGTCGGCGTAGTCGATCGCCAGGCAGCATTCGATCAGGTGGTGCAGGCGCCCCACGCCCCCGAGCTCGATCGCGACGTCGGCCGAGGCGCCGGATTGGTCGTCGCCCGCGGCTGCCGCAACCACGCCCGGAACCACCAGCAGCGTCACGCCCGATGCGTCCGGTTCGTGCACGCGGTACGTCGCGACCAACCGGTGGAAGTGCACCGACATCGGGAACGAGGCGGTCTCGCCAGGCTCGAGCCGCAGCGTCGCTTCGACCACGCGCTCGTCGGGGTGCGCAACGGCGGTCGAGGCGGCGAGGACCAGCGCGACCGCCACCGCGGTGCTCGCGGAGGTGCGGACCAGTGCGAGCGTCACCCGAGCGGCCACCGCCCGCACGGCGCTTGCGTACCCAGGTCGTCGATCCATACGGTCACCTCCGCCTTCACTGCAGATGCACGGTCACCACCGACGCGCATGCGACCCACGCCGGTGTCGCTGCACCGCCCGGGCAGGCTAGGCGAGACGGCGTCCCGAACGCATGAGGCTGACTGCCCATGGCCTCGGGACGTCGACCCGACCGGCCGCGCTGGCCACGGCCAAGGCTGACCGTCGATGCTCGACGCGGTCCCGACCGCGGTGCGAGTCGCACGCCGCCACGTAACGCCGACATAACGCGACGTCTCGCAGCATGATCCATCCCAGAGAGCGGGCCGCAACCGGCCCGACCACGCAAAGGGGTCGACATGCGCAGCATCTCCTCAGGCACGAATCAGGACGACGGCGCCAAGCACCGACGCGGCAGCGGCGTTCGGACGGTCCCAAGCCGATGGTCCTTGGGCCTCCTCGCACTCACCGCCGCGGCGCTCCTCAGCGCATGCGGCGCACCGCCGACGCCGGCCTCCGGCGAGCCCTCGTTGCTGTGGACCTTCGACACCGACCTCGAGGACTGGCAACCGGGCACCACCGACGACGGTTGGGGCACCGCGGAGTGGCGCTCGTGGTGCGGTTCGGAGCGCGAGCGCGGCTGCGTGAAACTCGACGGCGTCGGTGGCGCAGGCAGCCCGAACGCGTGGATCTACCGCACGCTGACGCTGCCTGCGGGCGCCACGACGCTCCGCTTCGACACGAGCGCCCACAACCGCGCTGGCGCCGACAGCCTGTACCGCGTGCGCCTCGTCGATGCCAACGCCGCAGAGCACGTGCTGATCCCGTGGTCGGAATCCTCCGGCTCCGAGGACACGTACCACTGGTTCACGCTCGAGGCGTCGATCGCGGCGTTCGCCGGGACGACCGTCACGCTGTACTTCGAGGGCGCTGACAACGGGCCGGGCATCCACGAGCAACGGTATTACGACGACATCGGGATCTACTGACGCCGGCGGTCGACACCCAGTCACGAGAGCGCGGCGGAGCCCGGGACGTGCGATCGTTCCGGTCTCCACCGCGCTCGGTCGCGCGCCAGGGTAGCCTTACCGGGCTCGCTACAGAACGCGTTCCATGCGCTTCGTGGCCGGTGTCGTCCACTGGAGGTACGTCATGCTGTCTCACCCACGCTCCGCTCTCATGCTCACGGTCGCGCTCGCCGCCGCCGCCCTCCTGCACAGCGCCAGCGCCGACACGTCGAGCGCCCTCGACCTTCCGACCACCATGACGAACGACGAAGCCGGCTTCGCGATGTCGTACCCGCCGAGCTGGGGCGTCACGACGTACACCGGCGCGAACCAGATCGACTTCAACGATGGTCTCACCTTCGTCATCGTCGACGCGATCGAGCTCGACGCCCTCCCCACCAGCGACCCGGCCGCGCTGCTCCAACTGCTCGTCGACGACCTCCAGGCGTTCCTCAGCGATCTGGAGATGACCGACCTGCCCGGCCAGGTGGTGGGAGGCCTCGACGCGATCGGGATCAGGTACACGGGCACCGATGAGGACCTCGACGTGCGCGGGACCGTGCTGGTGATGGCCGACGAGCGCTACGCGTACCTGATCAACTTCGAGGCAGCGGCGGCCGAGTACGCCTCGTACGAGGCGACGTTCCACGCGATGCTGGCAAGCTTCCAGCGGGGCCTAACTGAGTGACGCAGCGCCAGGGGCTCCGCGCCCGGGTCGGCGCCGGCCCCCGCCCGCCGCCGTCGCGCTAACCAGACCACGCCCCCAAGAGCCGCCGCACGAGCACGAGTTGCCCGACGTGATACGCCTCGTGGTCGAGCGCGACGAGGATGGACCGCAGGTACGTGTGCTCGCCGCCCCACGGGATGGTCGCCGTTGGGTCTGGCAGGTCGAGCACCAGCTCCTGGAGTCGGGCGCGCCCGCGCCCGACCGCGGCCACCGCCTCGTCCCACGCCGCCTCGCTCGGTGGTGCCGATGTCGACGGCCAGTAGGCCTCGGGCCATGCGGAGGCGACGTACGCCGGGTCCTCCATGTAGGCGATCAGGTCGCCCTGCGCGATGCGCACGTGCTCGACCAGGTCCCAGGCCGAATGCGGCAGCCCTTCGGGGCGGACACCGCGGAGATCCGGGGCCAGGTCGGCGACGGCGAGATCGAAGGTGACGTGGGCCTCACTCGCGTCGAGCGCGGCGGCGACGATGGTGCGCCAGGTATCGGGCACGGGGTGGCTCCTCACTGCGGTCCCTGATGTGTCGCCGTCTCGGGTCGGACGCTCCGCCCGGGTCACGCACGCCAGACCGGCCAGGTGGCGTCCTCCAAGCGCTCACGCTCCTCGTCGCTGCGGCCGGACTGCCGCAGCAGCGCCATGATCTGACCCCGATGGTGAGCGTCGTGCACGATGCAGTGCACGATCAGGTGGGCGGGATGCGACTCGTAGAGGCCCTCGAACCGTCGGCCCTCGACCGTGGCCGCGACCACGGCGTCGCGCAAGGCCGCGTCGCCCGCGTCGAACGCCGCCTGGAGCTCGTCGATGCTGCCGACCGCCAGCCAGGTGGGCGAGGCACCGTCGATCACGTCCTGGACTGGCTCTCCGTGTTCTGGCGACACGGCCTCGAGCTTCTCCCGGCGGAAGCTGACGATGTCCGCCAGGTGTTGGCCGATGCAATAGCCTCCCATGCCGTCGCCGTACTCGAGGACCGGCATGTCGAGGGTTGCCAGCACCGCTCGGTTGACCTCGGCGTTGCGGTCGAAAGCGTCGATGACGAGCCTGATCTCCTCGGGCAGCGCCATTGTCCTCACCTCCTCGTCGCTCACGCCACACCGTGGCGCGTATGCCCTCGATCCTCGGATGTCCGAGAGGCTAGCACGGCGCGTGAGCGTGGCGACTCACTTCGTCCTGAAAGCGAACCACAGCCCCATGAGCACGAGACGATCGCTGGCCGCGATCGGATCGCCGGAGGCCGGGTCCGCCGCTCGGAACTCGAGCTCGAGGCCGTCGAGACGCTCTGCGTCGCTTCTCAGCACGAACGTCGTGCCCCCGGCGCTCTCGAGCTCGAAGGCGTGGCCGTGCACGCTGCCCACCAGCGCTCCGTCCCGTTCCGTCACGACCACCGGACCCGCGGCCGAGGCGTACACACCCGGCACCACGCGCAGCAGGTCGTCCGTCGGCCCCGTGCGGACGAGGATGCCGATCGCCGGTGGCTCCAGCGGCGCGTCTCCGAACACCAGCGCCGCCGCGGCGATGCTCTCGGCCACCTCACGCCGCGGATCCAGCGGGCGCGACACGTTGCTCATGACGCCCACCGCCAGCGCGGCCTCGGGCACCAGCACGACGTGCGAGCCACTGTTCCGCACGCTCCCGAGATGCCACACCAACTGCAGCCCCGCGACCGAGTCGAGGTACCAGGCCAGGCCGTACCTGAGCCCCGTCGCATCCACCGGCACCACGGGCGTCCACATCGTCCGGAGCGAGTCCTCCGTGAGGATCACGCGCTCCTCGAAGCGCCCGCCAGCGAGCAGCATCTGGAGGTAGTGACCGAGCTCCGCAGCGCTCGTCATCAGCGTGCCGGCGGGCCGCTCGCTGTGGGAGAAGGGGACGTCGAACGGCTCGGCTCTCCGCAACACGACGCGGTGCCCCCGGGCCAAGCCACGCTCACGCGCGACGTCGACGTCGAACGTGGCCTGCGTCATCTGCAGCGGCGCCAGGACGTTCGCGTCCATGTAGGCCTCGTACGACGTGCCGGTCACGCGCTCGATGATGAGCCCCAGGACCACGAACGTGTCGTTGCTGTAGCCGAAGCGCTCACCGGGAGGGGCCGCGAGCCTCACCCGTCGCAGCCAGCGCACGTAGTCCTCCATCCGGCCTGGGAAGGCGCGGTCGGTGAAGAGGATCCCCCATGGGTAACCTGCGCTGTGCGACATGAGCTGGCGCACCGTGATCCGGTCTTCATGGCCCTCCGGCGTGCTGAACCACGGGAGGTAGCGCGTCACGCTGGCGTCGAGATCGATCAGGCTGCGCTCGACGA
>PWQI01000158.1 GCA_003556805.1 Trueperaceae bacterium
AGGACGCCGGGGAGGTCGGTCCACCGCCCGAGCGCACCGGCCCAGGCGTTCAAGTCGGTCGTCAGGGCGGCGCTGCGGCCGAGCCCGTGACGGCCCACGGCGAGCACGGGTTCGGCGTCGACGCCGACCATCAGCGCCTCCGCCTCGGGGCGCAACGTGGTCGACACGTACGCGTCCACGCTCGGCAAGGCGCCGTCGACGGGGAAGAGCGGGTGTCTGCGGGCCGTCGGGACGGTCGGCTCGGCGCGCAGGAGGTCGCGCGTCGCGGTGAGCGCCTCGTTCGTGAAGATCCGTGGCAGCGTGCCCGGATCGGCGGCTTCGTAGAAGCGCCCGCCGCCACCGCGGGCGATGGCGCTGAGCTGCTCCGGATCGGCCTCTCCGATCGCGATCGTCGACGTGGTGATGCCGTCGCGCCGACCCTCCCGACCGACTTCGAACCAGTCGGGCGGCGTGCCGCCGCCGAAGGGGCCGGTGCCGTCGAAGAGGAAGCCGTCGGACAGCACGATCACGTGCTTGATCGCCGCGTCCACGTCGCGCAGCGCCTCGAGCGCCATGCGGTAGCCGGGCAACAGGATCGTGCCGCCCTGCGCTTCGATGGACAGGATCGCGTCGCGCATCTCGAGCTTCCCGCGATCGGTGGCGGGGCGGAGCTCGAACGCCCAGCGCGTCAGGGCCGGGTCGCTGAACACGACGAGTCCGACGAGGTCGTCCTGGTACGCCAGGTCGACGACGTCGAGGGCGCCGCGCTTGGCGATCTCCAGGCGGCTCGGGTTCCCCGCCACCATCGACATCGAGATGTCGAGGACGATCACCATCGCCACCTGTGGCAGCGTCACGTCGGTGCGGACGTCCGACGCTACGGGCAGGACGGCGTCGAGCGGCGTGCGATACCAACCACCGAGTCCGAAGCCGTCGGGGCCACCGGTCTTGAGGAGGCCGCCGCCCTGCTCGACGTAGCGAGCGAGCAGGTCGAGCTGACCGCTCGAGAAGTCGTCCACGCCGCCGCGAACGACGATGGCGCCGTAATCGAGGGGCGTCTGCACGATCTCGGGTCCTCCCTCGACCACGTCGATGCCCTGCGCACGGAGCAGCGCGGCGGTCGCCGCGTCACCGATCACGAGCACCGGGGCGTCCTGGCTCACGACCACCTCCGCCGCTTGGCGGTCGTCTGCGGTCGGCTGGTCGAAGTCGACCTCGATGGTCGCTTCTACACGCAGCACTCCGGCGGCGCCAGCCACGACCTCGAAAGGCAGCGCATGCCGGCCAGGCTGCAGCGCGTGGGTCGTTCCGGGCAATGCAGCGCCGTCGACGCTCGGCCGCAACGTGAGCTCTGCGGCACGGTCGAGTTCGACCACGGCGACGGCCTCGAGCGTCGCCCCCGGCGGCGCCCGGTCAGGCACCAGCAGGGCGCTCAGGCGCGCGTTCGGCGCCGAATCGACGTGGAGCACGTCGACCGGCACGGTGGGGAGGGCCGCGCTCACGTCGCCGCGCGACGCGACTCCGTCGCTGACCAGCACGATGCGCGCCGGTGCGTCGGCGCTGGCGACCTGCAGTGCGCGCGCGATGTCGGTCGCGCCACGGTTCAACACGGTCGGGACGTCCGCCATGGGACCCGGCACGCGTACGGTGTCGGCAGCGAAGTACAGGGTGGTGGTCTCGTCGCCCCAGGTGTCGAGCGCGAACTCGCGCGTCGCCTCGAGTGCTCCAGCGCGGACGCTGTCCGAGACGTCCACGACCAAGACGGTGCGGTCCTGGTCACGAGGCAGTTGCGGCTGCGCCAACGCGATCACCAGCAGCGCGAGCGTGAGGCCGCGCCACACCCTGCGGTGGCCGAGCGGGAGCAGCGGCAGGGCCAGCAGGGCGAGGAGCACCCAGGGCGCCGCGAAGAGCTGCGAGGCAACTTCCATACCCCGAGGCTACCGCGCGCGAGCCGACTGATATGATGGCCAGGTGCCGGAGACGCGAGCGCCGTATGTGTTGATCGCGATGGCGACCGAGGACCGAGGGGCAGGGATGTCGTCGGTCGTCACGGGTCTCGACCTCGCGGTCGAGGTCTTCACGGACGTCGAGAAGTTGCTCTACCACACGCGTGTCGCCGTCCCCGAGGCGGTCGTGCTCGAGCATGCGCTCGTCGCCAAGGTGCCGCAACTCGACCTGATCGGGCTGCTGCGCCGTCGACCGTCCCTCGCCGACGTGCCGTTCGTCTACCTGGGTCCCGACAGCGCCGAGGCGCAAGCGGGCATCGTCGAGTCCGGGGTCGACGTGTACGTCACGCTGCCGACGTCGCCGAGCGTGGTGCGCTCGTACCTGCAGCGGCTCCTCGGCCGACGCCAGTCGGAGCGGGGCCTGCGGGCCGCGTTGGAGCAGTCGCGTCGGTTCGAACAGGCCTACAAGGAGTCGGAGCGCGTCAAGGACGATCTGATCCACATGCTCGTGCACGACCTCAAGAGCCCGATCTCGAGCGTGATGGGTCTGCTGGACCACAGCATGGAGATGCTGAAGGGCAGCGGCCGCGAGGACGCGGGACTCGACGAGTTGCTGTCGCTGGCGCGGAGCGAATCGCAGCACCTGCTCAACCTCGCAGCCAACATCCTCGACGTGCGGCGGATGAAGGACGGGCACATGCCCTACGCTCCTACGAGCGTCGCGAGCCTCACAGACCTCGCCAAGGAGTCCCTCGGCGACGTCTCCGGTGGGCCGCGCGACCGACACTTCGGCTTCCTCGTGCGTCCCGAGGCCGAGCAACTGGTGGCCGACTCCGGCCTCCTGCGCCGCATCTTGGCCAACCTGATGGCCAACGCGATCAAGCACACGCGGCGCGGCGGCTACATCGACTTCCGCGCGTGGAAGCAAGACGACGCGTTCGTGCTGTCGGTGCGCGACGACGGTGAGGGCATCCCCGAGGTCGACCAGAAGCGCATCTTCAACGCCTTCGAGCAGTCGCGCCACACCGTCCACGACCGCTACGACACGGGCATGGGGCTCACGTTCTGCAAGCTCGCCGTCGAGAAGCATGGCGGCAAGATCTGGGTCGAGTCCAAGGTCGGTCGTGGCAGCACCTTCTACTTCACGATCCCCGTCGATGTCGCGGCGCCGCTCGCCGATGCCGACGTGATGATCGCGGGTGCCTGAGCACCCAGCTGACGACCACCCCACACCGGGGTGGCACTTCGAGTCCGAGTTGTGGAGCGAAGGGTTCTGTGCGGTGGCCGGCGTCGACGAGGCGGGCCGCGGCGCGTGGGCGGGTCCGGTCGTCGTGGGCGTGGTGCTGCTCCCCGTCTCCGTGTATCCGTTCGTCGACTCCAAGACCGTCGCAGCGCCGCGGCGCGAGGCGCTCGCCGCCGAAGTTCGCGCGCGCGCTCTGGCCTGGGCCATCGTGGAGGCGGACGCGGGCGAGGTCGACGCCGTGGGCGTGTTGAACGCCACCCTGGCCGCCGCCGAGCGCGGGCTGCGGGCGCTGGCCGGTCACCCGGTCGCCGTGGCCGAGCTCGGTCGCCGCGTCGCTGGAACGATCGACGCGCTGGTCACCGATTACCTGCGGCTGCCGACCCAGCGCTGGGGCGCCTGGGATGGCCCGCGCGGCATCCGGCACCCGGCGCGCGCCGACGCACGCTCGTACCAGGTCGCAGCCGCCAGCCTGCTCGCCAAGACGCACCGCGACGACGTCATGCGCGCCGCAGCGGTACGCTGGCCGGAGTACGGCTTCGAACGCCACAAGGGGTACGGGGCGCCCGAGCACAGAGCGGCGCTCGCTCGCCTGGGACCCTGCACGTGGCATCGTCAAACATTCCGCCCCGTCGCGGCGCTCGCGCCCCGGCGTGGGTTCGATCCGCCGGAGGACAACGCGTGCCAAACGCTATCGGAGTGACGTTCGACAACGGCCCGAAGCTCCACTACGTGGAGGCGCCCCCGCAGCCGCCGATCGTCGGCACGCGCGGCGTCGTCGCCACGCGTCGCGGTCTCGAGGTCGCCTTGGTCCGCACCGAGGTGCGTGACGAGGGTCGCACCAGCGGGCATTACGTGCGGGATGCGGAGGCCGACGACTTGCAGGCCTTCGAGCTCCTTCAGACGAAGGGGGAGGAGCTCACCTGGTTGCTCCGCGCACGCGCTCGCCAAGCCGGCGCCGACATCAAGGTCGTCGCCTGCGAGTTCACGCTCGACGAGTCCGTGCTGGTCGTGTCGTACACGGCCGAGGGGCAGGCGCCGCTGCGCGTGTTGGCGCAAGAGCTCATGCGCTACACCCAGGCGCGCCTCGAGTTCGTGAACGTCGGACCGCGCGACCAGGCGCGCATGCTCGGCACGCTCGGCGCCTGCGGCACGGGCTCGTGCAGCTCGACCTGGCTCCAGTCGTTCAGCGCCGTGTCGATCCGGATGGCGCGCGACCAGCAGCTGCCGCTGAACCCGGAGAAGATCACCGGTCCTTGCGGGCGCCTGATGTGCTGCTTGCAGTACGAGCACGACATGTACCGAGAGCTGCTCAAGGGGATGCCGAAGAAGGGCGTCAAGGCGTGCCACGAGGAGAGCGGCGTGTGCGGCCGGGTCGTGAAGCTCAATCCGCTCGCCCGCACCGTCGACCTGCGCACCGATGAGGGTGCGTTCCACGAGTTCCCCGCCGACGAGGTGAAGCGCCAGCACGGCAGCGGCTAGCTGCCGTGCCGCACGGAGGCGGCTAGCTGCCGTGCGCTTCAGCTTGGGTCTGCGTCGCCCCACACGCTTCGCAGGGTCAAGGCGAGGCGCTTCAGGGTCAACGCCCGGTGGACGTACTGCGCTGTGGCGGTCTCGGCCGCCTCGAGGGCGGCGTCGCAGGCCACGTACACGGCCGCCCCGCGAGCGCGTGCGGACTCGCGCAGCAGGCCCGGCACGAGCTCGGCGTCCGCCTCCCAGGCGTCGTGAAGGTCGCGCAGGGCCGCGAACGTCGCGCCCAGCGACGTCGGTAACGCCGTGGTGAAGGCGGCGACGGCGCGCCGAGCGGCGTCCGTCGTCTCGTCGTCGCGCAGCCTTGCAGGGCGTCCCAGGCGAAGTGCCGGATGCGGATGATGGCGCCGCCACGTCTCGGCGTCGGGGGTGACCGGTGCGAACCGCACGACGGTGCAGCGCGACGCCACCGTCGGCAGGAGCGCGTCGGGTCCGGGCGCAACGAGCACGATGACGGCCCTCGATGGGGGCTCCTCGAGCGTCTTGAGGAATGCGTTGGCCGCCGCCTCGCCGAGTTCCTCCGCCGCCTCCACGACCCCGACCCGCACGCGCTCCGTGGGTGCTCGCGCGAGCCACGGTCCGAGCGGATCAGGATCGCCGTCCGGACGGTCGACGAGCTGATCGATCCCGATGACCCGACGCCTGGTCAGGCGCCCGTCACGCGTCGTCGCTGGCGCTGCCACCTCGCGGTAGTC
This sequence comes from Trueperaceae bacterium, assembly GCA_003556805.1. Lineage (GTDB taxonomy): Bacteria > Deinococcota > Deinococci > Deinococcales > Trueperaceae > CSSed10-48. Next base: position 5,391 of record PWQI01000158.1, read on the forward strand.
CTGCAACGACACCATGCCGTCGTCGACGTCGCGCCACGTCAGGCAGGGTGCGCACGCCCCGCAGGGCTCGTCGAGCCCGGTGCGGCAGTTCAGGTAGGCCGCGAACCAGCGCGCCGCGACACGCCGGCCGACACCGTCCGGCCCGGCGAACAAGAACGTGCGGGCGCCACCTGCGGCGAGCTGGCGCAACGCCACCAGGGCCGCGTCCTGACCGATCGGGCGCGGCAGGCTCATCGGCCCAACGGCAGGCGCAGCGCGAGGCTGGCGGGGTAGCCCGCCTCCTTCAAGGCTTTCTGCACGCGGTTGACGTCGTACGGGACCCGTCTCACTTCGAAGCGGCGCAAGGAGCCGTCGTACAGGCCGTACGACGCCAGCGGGATGCCGTCACGCGGTTGACCCACGGCACCCGGGTTCAAGAACGCGCGCGCGGCCGGGGGGACCCGGTAGCGCTCGCCCGTCGCTCGGAAGGCGACCGAGCGCCACAACTCGCCGTCGTTCGTCCGGACGGAGGCGAAGACCTTGGGGACGTGCGTGTGGCCGACCAAGCCGACTGGCTCGTGTAGGTAGGGGAGGTTGGCCTGGGCGTTGGCGACCGTCGAGAGGTACTCGAATCGGTGGCGGAACGCCCCGTGAGCGGCCTGCCAACCGGTACCGGACGCCTCGTCCTGCATCGCCCGAAGCAGTGCGACCGTCGCTGGTTCGAGCCCTTCGAGTTGACGCTTCAACACGTCCGCGACGAGCGACTCCTCGAGGCTCTCGTAGGCGTCGTCACCATCGATGAGTGCGAGCATCAAGGCGTCGTGGTTGCCGAGCAGCGTCGCGACGGGAGCGAGGCGCTCGAGCAGCGCGGCGCACTCGTTCGGGAACGGGTGATAGCCGACCAAGTCGCCCAGGAAGACGGCTTCGTCGAACCCGTGCTTCGCGGCGTCGCGCACCACCGCTTCGAACGCGGGTGCGTTGGCGTGCACGTCGCTGACGACCAAGAGCCGCATCACTGGCAGCGTACCACCGTGTCGCCGGGTGGCGAGACCGGCGCCACGGCTATACTGACGGGCGATGCGAGAAGCGATGGCCACGGCACGAGCGCCGCTCGGTGCCCACCAATGCGACCGGGGCGCCACGACGCTGCGCCGCGCTGTGATGGTGCTCTTGGCGCTCCTGCTCGGGACGGCGTGGGCGGCGGATCGGGTGGCGGTGCCGACGTTCCCCGCCCGGGCTGGGGTGCCGGTCGACCTCGGGGAGCGCTTCAGCGAGGCCTTGCGCAGCGAGCTCAGCGAAGCGGGCATCAGCGTCGCAGCGGCCCCGCTCATCACGCCCGGCATCGCCGGGAGCCTCGAGGTCGAGTTCGTGCGGCTCATCGCCGAACTCGAGGGGGCACGCTACGCGCTGTCGGGCGAGGTGGTGGCGCGGCCCGGCGTACCCGGCGCTCCGTTCGCGGTCAACGTCCTGATCGTCGACAGTGCGCAAGGCAGGAGCAGCGACGTGCTCTCGCAGTCGCTCGCCATCGCGACGCTCCCGCGCGTGGCCACCGAGATGGCCGCGCTGGTGCTGCGTTTCGTGGATGCGGCGCCCGAGCTTCCCGGTGGCGACGCGGCGTTGTTCGTGTCCACGGAGCCGAGGGAAGCCGAGGTCCGGATCGATGGCGTCCCCGTGGGCGTCAGCGGCGTCCTAGACGTGATCAGCCTGCAACCAGGCCGCTACGAGCTCGAGGTCCGCCTCGACGGCTACCTGCCCGAGGTGCGCACCGTCGACCTGCGCTCGCGCGACACGCGCTTCGTGCACGTCGTCCTGACCGAAGTCGCGGGTGGCAGCATCCGCGTGACGAGCGTTCCCGACGCCCTCGTGTACCTCGACGGTGCCTACGCCGGCTCGAGTCCGGTGACGCTCACCTCGTTGCCGGGCGATCGGGCGGTTCGGGTGGAACGACCGGGCTTCGAGGGCGTGAGCTTCAGCGTGGGGGTGCGAAACTTCCGCGTGCACCGCATCGATGCGGTCCTCGAACCGCTGTCGCCGACGATGTTGGTGTGGTCCTTGGATGCGCCGGGCAGCGTGATCGTGGGCGGCGTCCTGCAGCGACACGGGTACGCGCCCGTGGAGGTCGGCCTGGTGTCGATCGAACGCATACGCGACGGTGCCGTGCAGCGAGTGCTGCGAGCGGTACCGGCGCGCGGCGTGTACCGACTGGACCTCGACACGCTCGAGATCGCACCGCTCGTGCCCTGAGCACCGTTCGCGGCTCCGATCCGTGGTCGGTCCTACCAGGGACGCCCCCAGCGTACGGCCGCCGTCCAGCGCGTCGCCCCGTCTGGAGCGCCGTCGATACCGACGCTCCAGCGCACGTCGCCCGTCGCCAGGTCGTGACGGTACTCGAGCGCTGCCGCCCAAGCGTTCGCCGCGAGCCAGGGACGCCACGAGCCCTGGACCGCCAGCTCACCGGGGACCGCTCGCGTCACCCAGCGCCCCTCCAGGCCGGGTCGGACGCCTTCCGGCCCGACACCCAGCCAGCCCTGCAGCCACGACGTCGGACCGCGCCGCGGGGCATGCACCAGCGCAGCTCCCGCCGCTCCGCTCACGACGCCTGCGAGGCGTTCGACTCGAACACCGAGCCGCGCGTCGACGTCGCTGGCGACCCCGGCACTGCGCAGGTCGAGCGAACCCACGAGCGCGGCCGCGCCGGCCACGGACCGCCCGCTCACGTCGACGCTCAGGGTGGTCGTGCGATCGAGGCGGTACACGACGCCGAAGCGCGCCCCGAGGTCCCAGTCGCCACGCTCCGCGCGGGCTCTGTCGCGCTGGTCGTCGAGGGCTCGCAGCGCCGCCTGGCCCGCGGCATCGGGTGGCGCCGGCCGGACGGGGTCCACGCTTCGCGGCGTCGCGTTCCCCGCTTCGAGGGCGAGGTTGAGCGCGACGGTGGCGATGGTTCCGCGAGCACCGAGCCACACGCGTCCACCGAGCGGCACGGGAGCGTCGGCCAGCAGCGCCAGCGAGCCGCCACCTTCCACGGTGACGTTGCCGAGCTGACCGAAGGTGGTGACGCGGCGCCACACGGTACCGACGCCGAAGGTGCTCGCGGTGCGCTCTGGCGCCCTCGCGCCCGTCAGCGTCGAAGGGTCGGCAACGCGCACACCGAACCGGACCCAACCGTCGAGGTCGACGCTGCCCACGCGGAACGACGTGACGGCCAGCGTGCTCGCCGTCACGGTCGCCGAGGCATCCGAATCGGCGTGGAGCCACACGCTCAACCGTTGCGCCTGTGCGCTCGCGGCTGCGAGCACGCAGACGATGACGACCATGCCGACGAAGAGCGGCACCGGTGGCCGCCGTCCGCGCCGCTGCGCTGCTGATTGGGTCGTGTGGTCCATGGCGACAAGGCTACCCGGTGGTACCATCCTCAAGCTGAACGCAAGGAGGATCGAACATGCACATCCTCGGTCGCATGACCGTGACGCCCACGATTCCGACCCCGATCGCGCGCCTTCGCGAACTGGTCGACAACCTCTTCTGGACCTGGGATCCTGAGTCGCGGCGCCTCTTCCGTCGGCTCGACAACGAGTTGTGGGAGAGTGTCGGACACAACCCGGTCGTCTTCTTGCGCGACGTCGCCCAGGAGCGCCTAGACGCATGCGCCGCGGACGAGGACTTCGTCCGGCACCTGGACGCCGTGATGGCACGCTTCGATGCCGACGTCGGCGCGGGATCGTGGCGCGACGAGGCTTTGGTGGGGCAGGACGCCAGCCGCCTGTACGCGTACTTCTGCGCCGAGTACGGCTGGCATGAAGCGGTCGCGCTCTACTCCGGTGGCCTCGGCATCCTCGCGGGCGATCACACCAAGGCGGCCTCCGACCTCGGCGTGCCGCTGGTGGGTGTCGGACTGTGGTACCCGGAGGGGTACTTCCATCAACGCGTCGCTGCCGACGGTAGGCAAGAGGCGGTCTACGAACGGCGTTCTCCCCTCGAGCTGCCGCTCGCAGCCGTGACGGACGCCGCCGGGGAGCACGTTCGGGTTCACGTCAACGTCTTCGGCCGCGACGTGGCGATCCAAGCCTGGCGCGTCGCTGTCGGGCGTGTGTCGGTGTACCTGCTCGACGTCGACGTCGAGGGCAACCATCCCGACGACCGCGCGCTCCTGCGCCGTCTCTACGGCGGTGATCAGCGCACGCGCATCGCGCACGAGATCATCCTCGGCGTCGGTGGCGTCCGAATGCTGCGCGCACTCGACCTTGCCCCTGACGCCTGGCACATGAACGAGGGGCACAGCGCGTTCATGGCGCTGGAGCGCTGCCGCGAGCTGGTCGCGCAAGGCATACCGTTCGCGGAGGCCCGCGAGATCGTCGCAGCGTCCACGGTCTTCACCGTCCACACGCCGGTCGCGGCCGGCAACGACGCCTTCCCGTTCGACCTCGTGGGCCAGGCGTTCGGTTCGTTCCATGGGGCGCTCGGCCTGCGTCCGCACGAGTTCTTCGACCTCGGGCGGTCCGACCACGGCTGGGGTCCGGTCTTCTCGATGCCGGCGCTGGCGCTCAGGTTCACGAGCGCCCGCAACGGCGTCGCAGAGCTGCACGGTGACACCAGCCGGCGTATCTGGTCGGACCTGTGGCCCGACGTCCCGGTCTAGGAGGTCCCGATCGGGCACGTCACGAACGGCGTGCACGTCAAGTCGTGGATGGCGCCCGAGATCCAGCGCCTGATGGCGACCGTCTTGCCGGACGACTGGACCCAGCGCTTGGGCGACGCCGAGATGTGGCGCGCCGCGGAGGACGTCGACCCAGGCGAGTTGTGGCTGGCCCGGCAGGCCGTGAAGGCGCAGAGCGTGCGTTTCCTCAGGCGCCGCGTCCGACGGCAACTCGACCGCCAGGAGGCCTCACCGACCGCGCTGCACGATGCGGACGCCCTGTTCGACCCAGCGGCCCTGACGATCGGTTTCGCGCGCCGCTTCGCGACCTACAAGCGCGCGACGCTGATCTTCCGCGACCTCGATCGGCTGGCTGCGCTGCTCGCCGACGCGGAGCGTCCGGTGCAGCTGGTGTTCGCCGGCAAGGCGCACCCCGCCGACCAAGAGGGGCAGGCCTTGATCGCCACCATCCAACGCCTCTCGCGCGACGAGCGCTTCACCGGCAAGGTCTTGTTCGCCGAGGACTACGACATGGCGATCGGGCGGGCGTTGACGCGCGGCGTCGACGTGTGGCTGAACAACCCGCGGCGGCCGCTCGAGGCGTCGGGCACGTCGGGGCAGAAGGCGGCGATGAACGGCGTGCTCAACCTGTCCGTCTTGGACGGCTGGTGGCCCGAGGGGTACGACGGTCGCAATGGCTGGGCGATCGGTGCCCCCCGCGCCTACGACGACGAGGAGCGGGCCGATGCCGCGGATGCGGACGCGCTCTACTCGTTGCTCGAGAGCGACGTGGTGCCGACGTACTACGACCGCGACGCCCACGGCGTGCCGACGGCGTGGATGCGGCGTTCGGCCGCCGCCATCGCGACGGTCACGCCCCGGTTCAACGCCCAACGCATGGTGCGTGATTACGTCGAGCACTTCTACCGACCGGCAGCGCTGCGCTCCGAGGCGTTCGCCGCCGACGACGGCTTGGCCGCCGACCTGGCGGCTTGGCGCAGCGAGGTGGCGGAGCACTGGTCGACCGTGCAGCTCCACGCCAAGGCGCCCGAAGAGACGGCTCATCACGTCGGGGAGTCCGTCACGATCGAGGCCACGCTGTACCCGCATGGGCTGGCGCAGCGCGACATGTTGGTCGAGGTCGTCTACGGCCCCGAGGGGCATGGCCTGCAGCGCAACCTCCACCGCGTCCCGATGACGGTCGTCGATCGGCAACCCGACGGCGGCGTTCGCTATCGCGCGCGTTTCGAGCCGACCATCAGTGGGCGACTCGACTACGGTGTGCGGGCGATCGCCACGCACCGCGGCCTGGCGTCACCCTTCGACGCCCACGCCATCCGCTGGGCCTGAGGACCCCGCCGCGGCCGCTTCGTCGACCAGGATGACGAAGCGGCCCGCCGGGTGCAGCGCCGTCAGCGGGAGCGCGTCCGGCGGTTCGTCGGCCCGCAGCGTGCGCTGGAGCGCCTCGCGCTTGTCGGCTCCCGACACCACCACCAGCACCTCGTCGGCGTTTCCGAGCGCCGCGGCGGTCAGGCTCAGCCTCACGCCGCCTCCCGCCGGGCGCACCACCGTCGTCAGCCCGCCGGCGTGCACCGCTCCCGTTCCGGGGAAGAGGCTCGCCGTGTGCGCGTCGGCACCGAGGCCCAAGAGCACCAGGTCGAACCTGGGCGGGTCGCCCAGGCTGTCAGCGAGGAGGTCGGCGTGCGCCCGGGCACACGCGGCGGGATCGGCTGCGTCCGGCCAACCCAGCACCTGATCGGGTGGGATCGGCACGTGATCGAGGAGCGCTCCGCGGGCGGCCCGCTCGTTGCGGTCGGGATCATCGCGGGGCACCCAGCGCTCGTCGCCCCACGTGACGACGACGCGTTCCCAAGGCAGGTCGGAGCGCTCGGCGAGCGAGCGGTACGCGGCGAGCGGCGTGCGACCGCCCGCGAGGGCGACGACGAAGCGACCATGCGTCGCTACGGCGTGATGGCAGGCTGCGACGATCCGCGACACGAGTGCCGTCGTGAGGGCGTCTGCATCGGCGACGACCTCGAGCGTGGGAGCGGTCATGCCGAAGTGTAGCAGTGGCTCGGCGACCGTCTGAGCGCAGCCGCGGCCTGGGGCGCGACAGGCGGAGCGGGCCGCGGCGGTTGGTAGGCTCCGGCATGACCATCGACCGTGACACCGCCTACGCACTGATGACGGAGTGGACCCAGAGCCCGAGCCTGCGGACGCACATGCTCGCCGTCGAGGCGGCCGTCGCCGCCTACGCCGAGCGCGACGGAGAGGACGTCGAGTTGTGGTCGGCGACCGCGCTCCTGCACGACTTCGACTACGAGCGTCATCCGGATCTCGGACCCGCTGGTCACCCCTTCGTCGGCGTGGCCCACCTTCGCTCGCTCGGGGCGCCCGAGGCCATGTGTGAGGCGATCCTGGGGCACGCGGATCACACCGGCGTCCCGCGTGAATCCCGGCTCGCGAAGGTGCTCTACGCCTGCGACGAGATCACCGGGCTGGTCACCGCTGCGGTCCTGGTGCGGCCCGACAAGGACATCGCCGCGCTCGAGGTGAAGAGCCTGAAGAAGAAGTTCAAGGACAAGGCGTTCGCGCGAGGCGTCGCCCGCGACGATGTGCGCCGAGGAGCCGAGGAGCTCGGCGTGGAGTTGTGGGAACACGTGGCGTTCGTGCTCGCGGCGATGCAGGGTCGAGCCGCAGCGCTCGGCCTAGACGGCAGCAGCGACCGCGGTCGCTGACGGGCAGCGGCGCTGCGCTGGGACGCGACGGCGGGCCCTGCGCAGCCGCGGGACGCGACGGACGTTCCAGGCCCAACCACCGTCCGGTGTCGGGCGCAGCGGCGGCCAGATCACCCACGCCGCGCGGCCTGCCACGTCGTCGGCCGGCACGGTGCCGAACGCGCGCGAGTCGCGTGAGGCCAAGGGTGTGCGGTTGTCGCCGAGGACGTACACGTGCTCGGCAGGCACCGGCGTCGGTGTCATGCTGAAGCTTCCGAAGGGCGCATCGCCGACGACGTGGTCGCTCGGCTCGCCGTCGACGAGCAGGCGGCCGTGCTCGAGCGCGACGGTCTGGCCACCGACGGCGACGATTCGCTTGATCACGAACGGACCACCGAGCACGCGCTCGAGCACGTTCCTCGGCGTGTCGCCCGGTGCGCGGAAGTAGACGACGTCGCCGCTGCGCCACACGTGCGCGCCCAGGCGCACTGCCCACGTCTCGTAGCGCGGCACGAGCGCTCGCTCACCGTCGCGCAGGCTCGGCTCCATCGAGCGGCCCTCGATGCCGACGGTGGTCACGACGAACGTGACGATGAGGAACGCGACGACGAGCGCCTCGCCCCAGCGCCGCAGCGTGCCGGGCTGGTGGGGTTCAGGCGCACGCGTCTCGTGCGCAGGCTCGGACGGCTGGGCTCGCTCGTCCGGTGGGGCGCCCTCACTCGCCACGGGGATCGGGGACGTCGTCGAACGCTGTCGGCGGGCTCAACCGCCGCCAGTTCCACTCGCCATCGCGCTGCGGGGGCCAGATGACGGCGGTCGCCTTGCCTGCGATGGTGATGCTCCGGACCGGCCCGAACACGCGCGAGTCCTCGCTGCCGCCGCGGGCGCGCTGGCGGTTGTCGCCCATGATCCAGTAGTGTCCAGCGGGCAGGATGATGTCGTGCACGAACGGTTCGCCCTCGGGCGCGTCGGCCGGGAGCGGCGCGAGGGCGTCGAGCGTCGCACCGTAGTAGAGCTGCACGCGTGGATCGGTGATGGGCACGCTCGGGAGCGAGGCGTTGCTGGCCAAGGGAAGATCGGGGAAGGCCGTACCTCGCGGCGTCGATCCGAAGCGCACCACCACGCCCTCGACGCTGCCGCCTCGCTGGACGATCATCGGGAAGTCATGCGGATCGGGCGTGATCTCGCCCGTGGCGGTGATGAAGCCCTGGTCGACCGGATGGCCGTTGACGATCACCTGGCCGCCTTCGATGCGCAGACTGTCGCCTGGGATGGCCACCACACGCTTGATGAAGAACGGTCGCGAACCTGTCTCGATCGCAGATGGCGAGTTGGGTGGGTCCCGTACCACCACGATGTCGCCTCGTTGGTACGGCCCCATGATGCCGATGCGCCTCAGCCACGTCTCGTACTTCGGGATGAACACACGGTCGCCGGTCAGGAGCGATTGCAGCACGTTGCTGGAGCCGACCCCGCCGTCGAGGTTGGGGCGCATCGACGAGCCGACGACGCCGACGGTGTTGAACACGAACGTCACCACCAGGTACGCGATGACGAGTGCTTCGGCGTAACCGCGGACCTCGCGCCAGAAGCGCGAGCGCCGCGTGTCGGGGGACCCTTCGGTGCGTGGGCGCCGTTCGCGGCGCGGGGTGGGGTCGGGCATGGGCGTCAGTGTACCGCCCCACCGGCGCTCGGCTCGCGCTGGACGACGCGCTGCAGCCAGTCCTGATTCGCGCTCAACACGCGCTCGGCCTCCGCCTCACCGGCCTCGACGACAGCTTCGAGGTCCCAGAACGACTCGACGCGCACGGTCGGCAGCGCATGCACGATACGTAGATCGGCGGGATGGTGCACGTACTGTGCGTCGGTCAACAACCGCATCATGATGTCGGTCGCCCGCAGCGACACCGCTGCCATCGGCGTGCGCTGCTCCAGCGTGACGGTCGCGACCACTCGTTCCCACCATGAACGGGGGTCGTCGGTGGGGGCATGGTAGGCCGCGCGGCGCGGCGGCGTGACGTCGCTGGCGATGGTGACGTCGGCGTTGAGCGTCGCGAGAGCGTCGACCGGCAGGTTGTTGCAGATCCCGCCGTCAGCGAGCGTGCGACCGAGGTACTGCACTGGCTCGAACGCGCCTGGGAAGCAGGCCGAGGCCCTCACGGCCTTGATGAGGTCGCCGCTGGTGAGCACGATCTCCTCACCCGACTCGATGTCGGTGCACGTCACCGCGAGGCGCGCATCGAGGTCCTCGAAGCGTGTTGGCAAGTGCTCTGCGAGCAGCGCGTGGAGCTTGTCGCCCTTGATCATCCCCGCTCGCAGGGAGAGGTCGAACACGTCGCGCCACGAGACCGAGCGCGCCAGCGCGAGGAGGTCGTCCGCCCGGTAGCCGGCCGCGGCGAGGGCTCCGATGACCGCACCGATCGAGGTACCCGCCCACACCTCGACCTCGAGCCCATGGCGCTCCAAGGCCCGCAGGGTGCCGATGTGGGCGAAGCCCCGGGCTCCACCCCCGGAGAGCACCATGCCGACGACCGGCGCCGCACGCTCGTCGTGCGGTGTGAACCGTGCGCTCACGTGCCGCCCCCGTCGTCCGTCAGCCAGCGCGCGTCGCTCACGAGGGTGCGTCCACTGCGCGGCGCCAGGGTGCAGCGCAGCACGTCGCCGGAAGGCAGGACGTCGCCGCTGAGGGCGTCGGTCCAAGGCCCGTCGATACCCGTCACCCAGGTCGGCAGCTCGACGTCGACCGGGGCCACGCCGCGATGCTGGACGGTGAGCACGGCGCCCCCCTCGAGGACCCGCGCGAACGCGTGGACGTCGCCCTCGGCGAGCAAGGTGCGGACGTCGCCGCGCGCCAGTGGCGGGGCACGGCGTCGGAGCCGCGCCAGGCGCTGTACGGTCGCGCGCAGCACGTGGTCCCAACGCTCCGGGTCCCACGGGAAGGGCCGCCTGCAGTCGGGATCGCCGCCCCCCTCGAGGCCGATCTCGTCGCCGTAGTACACGCAGGGCACCCCGAGGTAGCCGAACAAAGCGTGCATCGCCGCGGCGACGGCCGCCGTGTCGCCGCCGACCCGCGTCCGGAAGCGCGGCACGTCGTGCGAGCCGAGCAGGTTGAGCTGCGACAGGGCCAACGCGAAGGGGATTCGGGCGCGGGCGTCCACCAGCCAGGCCTCGAGACCGGCAGCGTCGAGCGGCAGCGCTTCTCCGCGTTGGTCTAGGCCGGCCCAGAACGCGAGCATGGGACGCTGGAAGCCGTAGTAGTTCATCGCACCGTCCTCTTGGTCGCCTTGGAGCCAGGCGGTCGCCTCGAAGAAGTGCTCGCCGAGGACGTAGGCGTCGGGGCGTTCGTCGCGTATCGCCCGACGGATCGCCCGCACGTGGCGACGGTTGCGCTCCGCGCCGGGGCCCTCTCCGAGCATGTGGATCACGTCGAGGCGCCACCCGTCGATCGACCACGGTGGCCGCAGCCAGCGACGCACCACGGCGTCGTCGCCCGCGTAGACGTCGCGTTGCACGGCGCTCGACGCGAAGTCCAGGACCGGTAGCGTGCGCGTGCCGAGCCAGCCACGGTAGCTGTCCGAATCGCCCTGATCGTCGAACACGTAGCGCTCGCGGTCGGGTGATTTGGGATCGCCGTATGCACCCGAGCCGTGCTCGACGTCCCGGTCGAACCAGGGGTGCCGCTCGGACGTGTGGTTGACGACCGCATCGAGCACGACCCTGACACCGCTGGCACGGGCAGCGTCCAAGAGCCGCAGCAACGCCTCGTCGCCGCCGAGATGCGGATCGACGCGCGTGTAGTCGATGGTGTCGTACTTGTGGCTGCTCGGCGACGCGAAGATCGGGTTCAGGTACAGGGTGGACACACCCAGGTCGAGGAGGTACGGCAGCGCCTCACGCACGCCTGCCAGGTCGCCACCGAAGAACTCGCGCGCGCCTTGGCTGGCGTCTGGCAGATCGTCCCACGCGCGTGCGACGACGGGCCGGCCGGCGTAGAGGTACTCGCCGTCGCGGACGTTGTTGCTGGGATCGCCGTCACGGAAGCGGTCGGGGAAGACCTGGTACACGACCTGGTCCCAGACCCAGCGCGGCGCCTGGTAGCCGTCCACGTGCCGGAAGTGCACGTCGATCGGCGGCGGGTACGCATGCAGCCCCGCCTGCGAGAGCCAACGCTGTGCGCCGGCCAGTCGGCACACGAAGGCGTAGCGCGTCACGGGGTGGTGCGGAGCGAGGGGTAGCCAGCCCTCCCACTGCACACTGTCAGCGCGCCTCTGCACGGCCTTGAGCGCGTCGAGGCGCTCCTCGTGATCGGGCTCGCTGCGCACGTGCACGGCCTCCGGCACGTCGCCGAAGGTGGTGAGGCGGACCCGGAGACCGGGCGCGCCGCCCTCCGTGGACGGCTCGAGCCCGTCGCCGGGGTGGACCGCGTGGAAGTCGGGATCGGGAGTGGGCACCGCGGCGAGTCTAGCAACGCGCGGGGCCGGACGTCCTCGCCCGGCCCCGCGCGCTGCGCATGGAGCGCTGCTGCGTTGATCAGTCGTCGACCGTCGGCGCCCGCAGCTCGACGTCGACTTCGCGGGTCACGCCGTTACGCCACAACTCGAGGTGCACGACGTCGCCGGCCCCCTTCTCGAACACGATGCGTTGCAGGTCCTCGGCGCGTTCGGTGGGCTGACCGTCTGCGCTCAGCACGACGTCTCCGCCCGCGGGGTACTCACGGCCGTCGACCGTTGCGACGAAGGTCGGACCGCTGACGCCGGCCTCGGCAGCGGCTCCAGCCGGGTCGACCTGGGTGATCACCAGACCCTGTTCCGGAAGTGCCAGTGCCTCGCGTACGCTGGCCGGGAACGCCTCGACCGTGGTGATGGTGACGCCGAGTCGGGGCCGGTCCGGGTCCTGCGCGGCGGCGGCGATCCCGCTCAGCCCGCCCGCCTCGAGCAACGGCAGGCTCTCCTCGAGCAGCTTGGCCGGTACGGCGAAGCCGATGCCGAGGCTGCCGCGCTGACCACCTGGGCCGGCACCGGGGACGATCGCCGTGTTGATGCCGATGAGGCGGCCGCTGGAGTCGAGGAGCGGCCCACCGGAGTTGCCGGGGTTGATGGCTGCGTCGGTCTGGATCATCTCGATCTCGATGCGTCCGATCGACTCGAACTGGCGACCGATGGCCGAGACGATCCCCGTGGTCACCGTCGACTGCAAACCGAAGGGGTTGCCGATCGCGACGACCTTCTGGCCGACGCGAACGCCGCCGTGGGCGAACTCGATCGCGGGGACGTCAGGCACCGCGTCCGCGTCGCGCACTTCGAGGAGGGCCAGGTCGTAGTCGGGGTTGGCGCCGATCACGCGCGCGGCCAGCGGCTCGTCGCGCGACGGGAAGACGACCTCGATCGAGGCGCCGTCGCGCAGTTCGACCCCGCCGGGTTCGAGCGCGGCGGTCACGACGTGGAAGTTGGTGACGATGCGGCCGGCGCCGTCGACCACGAAGCCCGAGCCCGTGCCTTGACGCAGTTGCGGGGTCTGCGGCGCATCGGGCAGGCGGAAGAAGTCGCGGAACTGCGGGGGCAGGCTGTCGCGGAACGGAGCGAACGGATCGACCGGTTCGCCGCGGACGGTGACGTTCACCGCGACGACGCTGGGACCGTAGCGTTCGACGATGTCGATGGTGTTGCGTTCGTCGGCGAGGAGTGCGCCGGGCTCGTCGAGACCCGCCACACCTTCGGCCTGGGCCAGCGAAGACCAGGTGAGGAGTGCGGTAGCTGCGAGAAGCACCGCCAGGAGGAGCTGCGAACGTGGTGAGGCTCGGTGGACCGAGCGGATGTTGGTCATGGGTCCTCCGGAATGGGGTGGCGTTCACGGCCGGGTTGCCGTGTGCCATCCCTTCGATGAGAGCACGCCAGCATGAAGCGCAGTGAAGATGCTCATGACGTGGATGAGACGTCGCGCGTGACCAGTCGTGCGCCCGATGCCCGGTCCATGGCGAGCACGGCGAAGAACGCCAGCAGAGCGACGATCAGCGCCAGTACCCAGCCCTCGAGCCCCCATGCGCTGCCGGGCGCCACGAGCCGTGACGTGTACGCGTCACCGGCCGTCCATGGCCACACCCGTTGGAGGCTGCCGAGCATCACGCCGAGCAGCGCCGCCATCGTCACGTCGAGGGCCCGGCGCAGCAACACGTGGAGGAGCCGGGCCACGGTCGCGAGGCCGACGAGCGCTCCGAGTGCGAAGGGCACCAGCGTGACCACGTCGAGCGAGGCGATGGCGGAGATCACGCGCCCGTACTGGCCGAGCAGCACCAGGATGAACGCGCCCGAGATGCCTGGCAGGACGAGGGCCGTGATGCCGATCGCGCCCGCGACGAAGACCGCCCAGGGCGAGTCCGAGGGTGCCTGCGGCGCCCCGCTCAACAGCACCGTGACGGCACCGGTCGCCACCACCATGGCCGTGATCGGGGCGGCGTGCCAGCGCACGACGCGCCGGCCCACCAACACGGCGGCCGCGAGGATGAGCCCAACGAACACGGCATACAACGGCACGGCGTAGAGCTCGAGCGCCCGCTCGATGACCCGTGACAGGATCAACACTGCTACGGCGATACCTACCACCAGCGGTGCGAGGAACGGGGCGTGGGCGGCACGCCAAGCGCCGCGCACACGCCCCCGAGCCAACAACCGCCACGGCGTCAACGACGTGGCCGCCCGCAGGGCTGCGACCAGGCGCTCGTAGATGCCGAGCACCAGAGCCATCGTGCCGCCGGACACACCGGGCATCACGTCGGCCGTGCCCATCGCAAGGCCGCGCAGCACGAGCGTCCACCATCGAGGTCCTCCGCGCACCGCGCCAAGCTAGCACGTGTCGACCGCCGAGGCGCCGCATCGTGGTGGTGCGGTACGCTGCTGCGCATGGAGAGCGAGCAGGAGCGGCCCGACGAGCAGCCGGCCGAACCGACGATGGCGCCGGAGGACGATCCTTCCGTACCCGCGGACAGTGACCGTGTCGACGCCGCGACGACGGCGCAGGACGACGCAACCGCGATCCTGGCCGAGGCTCAGGCCGAAACCCTCGCCGGGGCCTTGCTATGGCGAATCGGTCGCGCCTTCGAGGACGGGCCCGTCACGGTTCGAGTCGGCCTCGCGAGCTCGGCGCCGCTGTTCGCCGACCTCCCGCGCCTGCGCGCAGCAACGGATCAAGAGGTCGAGGCCGCCATCCACGATGGTGACGTGCAGGTCGAGTGGGTCGGTCCGCGCCTCGGAGGACGCGCATGACCTTCGACCACTCGGTGCGTTTCGAGCTCGACGTCGCGCTCGATCGTGAGGAGGCGCTGGCCTTCGTCCGCGATGTGCGTGCCAGCCTGTCGCGGGCGCGCTTCCTGCGCGACCTGGCAGTCGGTCCGGCGCAGGGTGGTGGGGTCGGAACGGTGACGGCGACGCTGCCCGTCAACGCGGCGCTCTTCGGCCAGCGCGACCTGCCCTTCCGGTCCCGGTTGCATCGGACACCGGCGGGGGCGACGTTGGAAGGCCTGCCCATCGACGCACCGGGTCCCGGCTGGGCCCAAGTCTCTGGGAGCGTCGAGGTCACACCAGCGGCGCAGGGGTCGCATCTCGCCTATGCGTTCGACATCCGCGTCCACGTCGCGCTGCCCGAACCGGAGCGTTGGGGCGGCCAAGCGCTGACGAAGATGATCGCGTACACCGCCAGCACGGTGTTGGCTCGCGTCACCGACGCCTTCCCGGCGGCGGTGGCCGATGCGGCCGCCGATCGCTACGGTGAACGTCTGGCGACCGTCGGGGGCTGACCCTGGCGCGGCCGCTGGGCTCGACCGTCACTTCCCGACGCAGAAGCGCGCGAACACCTCGCTGAGGGTCTGCTCGGCGACGTCACCGCGTCCAGTCACCTGCGCGAGGGCGCGCAGCGCCGTCTCGAGGTCGAGCCCGCGGAGGTCGTCGGGCGCGGTGCGCGCTCGCTGCACCGCCTCGCGCGCCTCGCGCACGACGGCCTCGTGCCGCTCGCCCAGCAGCCAGGCCTCGGACGCGGCGGCATCGCCGACGACCGCGGCCTCGAGCGCGGCACGCAGATCGGCGAGGCCGCGGCGGTCGATCGTCGACACACGGTGGATGCGCTCCACGCCTAGATCGTCCGCGTCCCACGCGCGGCCAGCATCCGCCTTGGCGGCCACCCACAGGGTGCGTGCACCACCCAGCTCGTCGACCAGGGCGCGATCGTCGTCGATCAGCGCGACGCTGCCGTCGATCACCGCGACGACCACGTCAGCAGAGGCGGCGAGGTTGCGCGCGAGTGCGACCCCGGCACCCTCGATCGCGTCGTTCGTGGCGCGCAGTCCAGCGGTATCGATGGCCGTCACCGAGGCCCGACCCAGTTCGAGCGGGACCTCGAGGTAATCACGCGTCGTGCCCGGCACGTCGCTGACCAGCGCCCGCTCGTAACCGAGCAGCGCGTTCAGCAGACTCGACTTGCCGGCGTTGGGCCGACCCACCAACGCCATCGTGGCGCCGCGCTGTGCCGCCTTGCCGGCACGGGCCGTCGCGAGCAGGGCGTCGAGTTCGTCGAGCGCAGCCCCGAGCGACGGCTCCAAATCTTCGTCCTCGACGCCCTCCTCCGGGTAGTCGAGCACCGCCAGGACCGCGGCGTACGCGCTGGTGAGGTGGTCTTGCACGGATCGGATGCGTTGCGACAGGGCTCCCGCCAGCCCCGCGCCGGCGTGGCGCCGGGCGGCCTCGCTGCGCGCCTGGACGAGCGCTTGAACGCTCTCCGCTTGGGCCAGGTCGAGCTTGCCTGCGAGGAACCCCCGGAGCGTGAACTCGCCCGGTCCCGCCGGTCGCGCCCCGCGCCGCAGCGCCGCGTCCAGAACGGCCCCGAGCACCGCGGGACCACCGTGCACCTGGAACTCGACGACGTCCTGGCCGGTCGCCGAGGCCGGAGCGCGGAACACGAGCAACACCCCCTGGTCGAGTGGCTCGTCGTCCACCACCCAGCCGACGCAGAAGCGCCCGCCAGGGAGCGTCGCCACGTCCGCACCGCCGGAGGGGCGAAAGAGCGCTGCCCCGATGGCGATGGCCGACGGCCCCGAGACACGCACGACGCCGATCGCAGCGGTGCCGTGCGCGGTCGCGATCGCGGCGATGGTGTCGTCGATGGGTGGCAATGCCATGGTGGGTCGAGGCCTCTGGACGGCGTCGAGCCGGCCTCGTACGGTCACGGTATCATCCCGCCGGAGGCACCCCGCATGGACGTCGTGTACGCCATCCAGACGCTCGCCACACCGTGGCTCGATACCGCGATGACGCTGGTCACAGACCTCGGTTCCGAGGAGGCGTACATCGCGATGGTGATCGCGACGTACCTGGCGATCGACGCCCGCGCAGGCCAGCGGCTCGGCGTGCTGCTCGTCACGAGCTTCTTCGTCAACCAGTACGCCAAGGGCTGGTTCGACACCCCCCGCCCGTTCGAGTTCGATCCAGACGTGGTCCGGACGCAACGCGCCCTCGACGGTGCGACCGGAGCCGGTTTCCCGAGTGGTCACGCGCAGAGCAGCGCGACCTTCTGGCTCTACGCCGCGGTGCAGGCGGGTCGCCCGTGGTTCTGGCCCATCGCCGTGGCCGTGGTGGTGCTCGTCGCCTTCTCGCGCCTCTACCTCGGCGTCCACATCCCCGTCGACATCGTCGGGGGCCTCGTGATCGGGATCACGATCGTGCTGATCGCGGTGGCCCTCGAGCGCAGCGGGTTGCAGTTCCCGACATGGCTCCTGGTCGCGATCGCCATCGCCGTTCCGCTCTCCTTGCACCTCGTCTTCCCGACGCCGGAGTCCGACCTCCTGGCCGGCGCCCTCGGCGCCCTCGTGCTGGCGCCGGTCCTCGTTCGACATCGAACCGATGGGCCCTGGTGGGGGCGTGTAGGGATCGCGCTCATCGGCGTGGCGCTGGCGTTCACCGTGCTGGTCGCCAGCAGCGTGTACCTGCCTGAGGAGATCAAGCGCGATCCACTCGCTGGGTACGTGCGCTACCTGCTCCTCGGCCTGGCAGGCCTGGCGCTGGCGCCGTGGATCGGACGGGCGCTCGGTCTCGCACCCGAGCCACGTCGGCGGTGAGGCGGCTGCGGCTGACCCTCGAGTACGACGGCACTGGTTTCGCCGGCTGGCAGCGGCAGCCGACGGGTGAGCGGACCGTCCAGGGTTCGCTCGAGGCGGCGCTCGCCGCGCTCCCGGGTTGGCACGGCCCGGTCCATGCGGCGGGCCGCACCGACGCTGGTGTGCACGCGCTCGCGATGGTGGCGCACGTCGACACCAGCTCTGCGATCCCGGAGCACAAGCTGCGCCTGGCACTCAACGCCCACCTGCCTCGGGACGTCGTCGTGCTCGCCGTCGAGCACGCCGCCCCGGACTTCGAGGCGCAGTACCACTGCCGTTACCGTCGCTACCTGTACCGCATGCGGCCGATGCGTCTCGACGCTCGCGGCGCGGCGCTGCACCGGCAGCGTTGCCTGGCCGTGTTCGCCGCGCTCGATCTCGATGCGATGCGCGCAGCCACCACGGCGTTCGTCGGTGAGCACGACTTCGCCGCACTCGCGACGCGCGAGACGCGCTCGACGCGGCGCACCATCCACTTGTGCGACCTGCGCGACGAGCACGGCGAGCTGCGCCTGCACGTCGCCGCCGACGGCTTCCTGCGGAGCATGGTGCGAACGCTCGTCGGCACCTTGCTGTCGGTAGGGAAGGGGGCGCTCACGGTCGACGAGGTGCCCGCCGTCCTCGAGTCCGGTGACCGAGCGCGGGCGGGCCGCAACGTCCCTCCGCAGGGGTTGTACTTCGTGGAGGCCGGTTACGAGCCCTGGGACGCAGCCCGTTCGGAGGCGCTCGCGACCGACCTGGTGGTGTGACCGGTCTGGTGGGGTCCAGGCCACGAGGCCGTGCCCGCGCCGCGCGTATCATCGAGCGCATGAACACGACCGAGACGAGCACGGTGCCCGCGCTCGCGGTGCGACCGCTCGACATCGACGATCTGGCCAGCGTCACGGACCTCGACCAGGCGTACGTCGCTCGCAACGCGTGCGCCCGGGTGGCCGAGGTCGCTGCGATCCGCCACTACGCCCGGGGTGGGCACGCCTTCGTCGCGCAGCGCGAGGGCGAGACGTGCGGGGTCGTCCTGGCCCACACGGTCTGGGATGGCGCCCGCCCATCGGTGCGTGTGGTCCGCCTGATCGCGCACGGGGACGCCTTCGAGGTCCTGGATCGACTCATGGGCGCCGTGGTCAAGTCCGCCTATGACGCGGCCGTCTACGACCTCGCGGTCGAACTCCCCGAGTCGGACGCGGCGGGCCGAGGCGCGGTCGAGGCCAACGCGTTCGGCGTGGCGCCCGTCCTGCGCTTCGAACGGGTGCTCGGCTCCCGGGCGGCGCAGGGATCGTGAGCGCGCCGGTGGGCACGCGCGTGATGCTCGGTGTCCGGGGCATGGACACCGACGGCGCCAGGGCCAACGTGACCGGTGCCTTGCGGGCGCTGCCGGGAGTGGTCGCCGTCGAGCCCGGTGGCGGGCAGCAGCTGTTGGTGCGCTACGATCCGAGCGAGCTGACGGTGATGGACATGATCCGCGCCGTTCGCAAGCTCGGCTTCCTCGCCGGCATGGCGTGACGTGGCGACGTACGTCGCGGTCGCCCAGCTCGAGATCCGCATGCCATGGGTGCGCTCGCTCAAGGAGAAGCGCGCCGTGGTCAAGCCCATCGTGGAGGGGCTGAAGCGCCGCTACCAGCTGGCCGTCGCGCGCGTGGAGGGGCACGACGCCCACGCCTGGGAGCGCCTCGCCATCGCAACGGTGGGTACCGATTCAGACGCGCTGCGCGGCACGCTGGCCGCGGCCGAGCGGTTCGTCGTCGCCGCCGGCGTGGAGGTGGCGTGGGCGCGCGTCGACGTCGAGCGTTGGGACGACGAGCGAGAAGGAGGTGCGTGACCTCGTGTGGCGCGCCATGTGCCGGCCGGGACGTCCGGTATGATTGACCGCGCACCTGAGGAGGACCGACGCATGGAACCACGCCGACCGACCGCGGTAGCCCGCAAGGACGCCACCGATCGCAGCGACGACGACACCGCCACGGTGTTGACGCCGCGGCGAGAGGCCGACCGTGTCCAGGTCTCCGATGCCGCCGTGGCCACGATCGTGGGTCTGGCAGCGCACGAGGTGCCGGGGGTCGTCGGCATGGCGCCGGCGAGCCTGGGAGAGGGTCTTCGGCGCGTCCTCGGCCTCCAGCAGGTCGATGAGGGCGTCGATGTCGCACACGATGCCGAGGCCGGCACGTGCGAGGTCCACCTGCACGTGGTGGTCGCGTACGGCGTGAACATCCCAGCGGTCGCGGAGTCCGTGCGCGAGCGCGTGGCGTACGCCGCCGCGACGTACGCCGGCGTCACGGCCGACCGGATCGTCGTGCACGTCGCCGGGGTCAGCCGTGGTTGAAGGCGACGTGAGCGAAGCGCAGCGGAGCGACCCGGCGACGCTCGGTCCGGAGGACCTGGCGGCGGCGTTTCGCTACGCAACGGAGTTCCTCGGTGTCCACATCGAAGAGGTGAACGCCCTCAACGTCTACCCGGTCCCCGACGGCGACACCGGCACCAACATGCACTTGACCCTGCAGTCCGTGCGCCGGCAGCTCGACGAGGAGTCGCCGACGCAGATGCCCGGTGTCTGTCATGCACTGTCGTACGGGTCGCTGCTCGGCGCGCGCGGCAACTCCGGCGTGATCCTGTCCCAGGTGCTCAAGGGCTTCGCGGAGTCCGCAAAGACGAAGTCGTCGCTCGACGCTGACGCGTTGGGGCAGGCGCTGCGAAGCGCCACCAACAGCGCCTACGCGGCCGTCATGAAGCCGGTCGAGGGAACGATCCTGACGGTGTCTCGCGCCTTGGCCGACGCGGCCGAAGCGGCTGCGGAACAGGGCGAGGGACCGCTCCCGCTGCTCCGCACCATGCTCGAGGCAGGCCACGAGGCGCTCGCGAAGACGCCCGAGCAGCTTCCGATACTCAAGCAGGCTGGCGTCGTCGACGCCGGCGGTCTCGGTTTGCTGCGGATGTTCGAGGGCATCGTCGCCTGTTACGAGGGTCGCGACCTGCCGGAGCCGCCGAAGGTCACGAGGAGGGCGCAACAGGACTTCGAGGAAGAGGCCTTCGGCTTCTGTACCGAGTTCCTGCTGTCCGATGTCACCGTCGACACGACCGAGATCCAGGAGGCCGTCGCTTCCTTCGGCGACTCGCTCCTCGTCGTGGGCGCCGAGGGGTTCGTCAAGGGGCACATCCATACCGAACAGCCCGAGCAGCTGCTGGCGCTCGTGGGCCGCTACGGACGGATGGTGCGCTCCAAGGTCGAGGACATGAGCGAGCAGCACTCCGAGATCCTGGCCGACGTCGACGCGGCCGAGGCGCAGCCCGTACGAGCCGGGCTGGTCGCGGTGTCGAACGGGTACGGCGTGACGAAGGTCTTCCGCAGCCTCGGCGCGCGCGTCGTCGGCGGCGGCCAGACCGACAACCCCTCGGTACAGGACATCGCCGACGCGGTGCGCTCGCTCGGGGCGCCCGAGGTCGTGATCATGCCGAACAACAAGAACATCATCATGGCCGCCGAACGCGTGGCGGAGCTCGTTCCGGAGAAGACGATCCGGGTGTTGCCGACGCGGACGCTCGGTGCCGGCCTCGCCGCGGCCGTGCCGTTCGACGAGGAGCAGGGCCTCGACGACATGTTCGAGACGATGGAAGAGGCCGCAGCTTCGGCGCGGACGTTCGAGGTCACGATCGCGTCGCGCGACGCCGACATCGACGGCGTGGCGGTCAAGAGCGGCGACGCCATCGGCCTGGTCGACGGTGTGCTCGTTGTGCGCGCCGACGAGCCTGCAGCGTGCCTGATCGAGTTGGTCCGTGAGCACGGCCAGGAGCACGACATCGCGACGCTGTTCTACAGCGCCGACGTCGGCCCGGATGCTGCGAAGGAGATCCTCGAGCGCATCGAAGAGGCGGCTCCCGACCTCGAGGTCGAGCTGCAGCCTGGCGCGCCCGACTTGTACCCGTACCTGATGGCGTTGGAGTAGACGGCTCGAGGCGCGTGGTCGTGAGGCGACCGTACGACGGTCATGAAGATGGCTTGTGCCCGCTGCCATCCGGCCGGTGTTCGCCACGGCCTATGCTGATCGTGATGGAGGTCTCTATGTCGTCTATCCGCATGCTCATCGCTGCGGTCGTCCTC
>PWQI01000462.1 GCA_003556805.1 Trueperaceae bacterium
TGGCGGGCCGTCGCCCAGGACGCCATGCCCGGGGCGAGCGCGCGCACCTCGTCGAGCCACCCGGCGGCCACCATCGCGCGCGTCCGTGCTCGCACACGCGCCTGCAGCGTCTCGGGGTCGGGGAGCAGCACGGCGAAGGTGTAGCGGAAGCGCGGGGGCCGGGGCGGGAAGGCCGACGGCGGTCGACCGCTACGGCGCAGCACCTCCAGCGCGCGGATCACACGGCGCGGGTTGCGCTGCGTGCGCGCGGCGTCGTCCGGCGAGGCCTCGCGCAGCTCGCTCAGCAGCGCGTCCAAGCCGCGCTCCGCGAGCTCCTCGGAGAGGCCCGCCTGGACGCGGCGGTCGGCCTTGGGTGTGGTGGGCAGGCCCCGCTCGAGCGCGTTCAGGTAGAAGCCCGTCCCCCCCACCACGAGCGGCACCCCGCCCCGCTCGAGCACGTCGTCGATCGCGGCCTCGGCCGCGCGGACGTAGTCGGCCACGCTGTACGGCTCGCTCGGCGCCACGACGCCGACCAGGTGATGCGGCACATGCGCACGCTCCGCGGCGGTGGGGCTGGCCGTGCCGATCGTCAAGCCCCGGTACACCTGCATCGCGTCGGCCGACACGACCTCGAGCGGCCAGCGCTCCGCGAGCCGCACCACCGTCGCCGTCTTCCCCGACGCCGTCGGCGCGGCCAGCGCCGGCACTCGTGGGAGCGCGTCCCTCACGCGCGCAGCCTAACGCGCCCCCGGCCGGCCCGGTGCTACACTCGCGCCCATGGACCTCGAGCGCTTCGGTACCGCAGCCGACCTCGACGAACTGATCGCGATCCGCGACCGCATCGAGTCGTTGGTCACCCGCGACGTACACATCGACGACCTCGGCCCCAAGGCCGACCTCCTCGACTTCGGCGACGCGCTGCAGCTCCGCATGGAGGTGCCGGGCGTCGACCAGGCCGACGTCGAGCTGGCGCTGCAGGGGCGCGACCTGTTGGTCGCCGGCCTGCGCGAGACCCTCGAGGACGGCGTCGAGGCCGTGTTCTGCGAGCGTCCCAACGGCCCCTTCCAGCGCACCGTGCACCTCCCCGTCGACGTCGAGCGCGAGGCCGTCAGCGCGCACCTGCGTGACGGCGTCCTCGTCGTGCACCTCCCCAAGCAGCGACCGGACGCCTGAGGGCCGCGCCCACGACGCGCCCACCCGTCGTCCCGTTCCCCGTCCGCGCCCCCTACCGGGTGCGGGCCGACATGGCCCGGCTCGGCGACGCGCGCGCCGTTCCGCCCGAGGTCGACCCGGGACCCGGCACCGTCTTCCGCACCGACGACACCGGGCCGGCGCTGCTGCTCGAACGCATGAGCGCGCTCGACCGGCACGCGGGCGACGTACGGGCGGTCGACCCGCGCGCCGACGCGGACACGCTGCGCGCCGCGGGCGCCGAGGCGGCTCGCCACGCTGCGGCCGAGCAGCCGGAGCACGTGGCGATCGAGCAGGGCGCGCTCGTCCTGCGACGGTTGGGCGTGCGTGTGACGGACGACGGTGCGGTCGACGGGCAAGGGGCGCCCGATGCGCACGGATCGGCCGCTGCACACGACCCGCGCTCGACGCGACCGAGCGACGCCGCGCTGGACGGGTCGATTCGGCAGCGCGCGGTGTCGCTCCTGCGCGCGCGCCCACCGCACCTGCGCCTGCTCGAGGGGTTGGCGCTCGGGCTCCAGGAGGACCTCGTGCTCATCGGCCCGGCGGGCACGGGCGACGTCGGCGCCGGACGAGCGCTGTGGCTGCACGTGGCCTTCCCGAGCGGGTGGGACCCGGGCGCGATGGCGGGCGCGAGCTTCGAGCGCCTGCACGCCCCCGTGCCCGACGCCGAGCCGCTGCGTCGTGCGGCCCCGGCGCTCGTACAGGCGATGCTCACCAAGGGCCCCTTCGTGCGCTACGTGTGGGGCCTCTCCCCCGACGGCGCGCGCTCGCGCCACCCCCGCCACGCCCGCGCCATGGCGCCCGACCACCCGCTCGACGTGGTCTGGTTGCGCGTCGAGCGCCAGACGACGCTGCCGCTCCCCGAGTCCGGCACGGCGCTGTTCGCGATCGCCGTGCATGCGACGCCGCTCCGCGAGGCGCTGGCCGAGCCGGGTCGGCGAGCGGCGTTCGCCGACGCGATCGCCTCCCTCACGCCTGCTGCCCGGCGCTACAAGGGCGTGCCGTGGGACGATGCGACGGTGCGCAGGTGGTGTCGCACGTCCACGTGATGCGCTCGCCGCACCGTGGTGTCGTCCGGTAGCATTCGTCGGTGACGACGTGGCCCCGGATCCGTGGCGTGGTGCTGGACCTCGACGGCGTCGTGTTCCGCGGAGACGAGGCCGTACCCGGCGCCGACGGCTTCCTGAACCGCCTCGCGGCTGCGCGCCTGGGGATCGTGGCGGTGACCAACCATGCCGGACGCACGCCCGAGGCCGTGTCGGCGAAGCTCGCGGGGCTCGGGCTCCGCATCGACGCCGCCGCCGTGGTCACCTCCGCGTGCGTCACGGCGGCGTACCTGGCACGCGAGGGCGTCACGAGCGCGCGCGTGCTCGGGACGCCTGCGCTGGTGCGCGCGGTGAGCGAGGCGGGCGTGCGCGTCGAGGCGACCTCCACCGAAGCGGTCGTGGTCGGCTACGCCCCCGATGCGACGTTCGGCGAGCTCGCGGCGGCGGCCCAGGTCGTGCACGCTGGCGGGCGCTTCGTCGCCACCAACGACGACGGCTCCGTGCCACACGGGGCAGGCATCTGGCCGGACGCGGGCGCGACGGTCGCCTTCGTGAGCGCCGCGAGCGGCCGAGCGCCGACCGTCGTCGGCAAGCCGGCGCGGTGGCCGTTCGAGGAAGGGCTGCGCCGGCTCGGGCTCGTCGCCGCCGATGTGGCCGTGGTCGGCGACACGTTGGCGACCGACATCCGTGGCGGCAACGCGGTCGGCTGCCGCACGCTGTGGTTGGACGCGTCAGGGACGGGCGTCGCCGCTTCCGTCGAGGCCTCGTCCCGACCGACCTGGATCGCGCGTGACCCGATCGAGGCCGCCGCGATCCTGCTCGCGGCGGCGCGTGGCGAGGAGGGCGCGGAAGGCGCGCGCGGCTGAAACGTCGTCGGACCAACCGGCGCTGGTGACCCGTCGATCACGTCGGCCAGGGGTCGCCGCGGGTGCGCCGGACCCATCGGTGGCCGGGTCGCCGGCGGGGCAGGTCGACCCGGATGGGGTCGCCACCTCGGACCTCCCAACGGAGGCGGTCCGCGGCGACGTCGAGCGTCGCCCATGCGCCGCTCGCGTGCGGCGGTGTCGTGAAGCGCTCGGTCAGACCGTGCAGCGTGAGGAAGGCGACGCCGTCGATCACGTGGAGCGCGTTCCAGTGGACGTGGCCGGCGACGCAGGCGAGGACGCCGGGATGGCGCACGATGCGTTCACGGGCTACCGCTTCGTCGACGTAACGCCCGCGACCGTCGGTTGCCACCTCGAAGTAGGCGTTGCCCACCAGGCTGCCGCCGCCGAGCGGCACGTGGCTCACGATCACGGTGGGTGCGTCGGAGGCGTCGAGCGTCCGGTCGAGCCAGTTCAGGTCCTCGTCGGCGATGCGCAGGCCGGGGTAGCGGACGCTGGCGTTCCACACGACCAGGCGTACGTCGCCGTACACCGTGACGTGCGAGGTGAGCGGCGCGCCGAGCGCGTGTTCAGCGGCGTCGCGCGGGACCGAAGCGTCGTGGTTCCCGACGACGTGATGCCGCGGTGTACGCGCCCGCCTCCACAGCGCGGCCACCTCTTCCGTGCGCTGCAGGTCTTCGTGCGGGGTGGTGTCGGTGATGCGATCGCCGAGGTCCACGAGGGCGTCGCAGCCTGCCACGGCGAGACCGGCCAGCGCATCGTCGAGCAGGTCGAGCGCGACCTCCCCGTGCTTGCCGTACTCGTTCGGACCATGGTGGACGTCGGCGACGAAGCCGAAGCGGACGCCGTCGCGTGTCGGTCGCTTCACGGCTGGACCCGTTTCGCGCGAACGATCGCGTCGCTGGCGCTGGCCGTGCTCGCACGCTCCGGACGCCGCAGGACGAGGCACGCGCCGATCGCGTCGATGATCGACAGGTGCGCGATACGTGACGCAACGGCCTCGGTTTCGAGAGCGCTCTCGGCCGTCGCCGCGAGCAGCACGTGGTGCGCCCTCCGTGTGAGGGGGGTGTGGTCATGGCTCGTGAGCGCGACGACCGTGGCGCCGGCATCCCGAGCAGCGGCCGCTGCGGCGAGCGTGTCGGGCGTTCGACCCGTGTGGGAGACCACGAAGGCGACGTCGCGAGGACCGAGTTGCGCCGCAGACACCGACTGCATGTGTGGGTCCAGGACGGGTGAGGCTGGGAGACCGAGGCGACGCAGGCGGTCGCCGGCATCCATGGCGATCGGTGCGCTCGTGCCGACCCCGTAGACCTCGATCCGAGCGGCTGCGTCGAGCACGTCGCAGACGGCCTCGAGCGCGCTGGCGTCGACGAGTTCCGCGGTCTGCCTGAGCGCATCGACGTCGGCCTCGACGACCTTGCGGAGGACGGTGGCGGCGTCGTCGCCGGGTTCGATGCGGGTCGGGAGGAGATCGCCCACGCGGCCGAGCTCGCTCGCCAAGGCCAGCTTGAACGAGGCGAAGCCGGCGAAGCCGAGCCGCCGCACCGCACGCACGATCGTCGCGGGGGAGACGTCCGCCTCGTCCGCGAGGCGCTCGATGCTGCTGCGCACGGCGCGTGGCGGGTCGTCGAGGATGTATGCGACGACCGCCGCCTCGGCGGGCGGTAGCGAGCCGGCCTGGGTACGTAGCGTCGCTCGGACGGCCGAGATCATGGCCACGGCTTGGACCTCCTGGGCGTTCGCCTTCACCGGGCGGGTGGGCCTGATGCGGACATGACACGCGCCATCTAGCATTCTTCCGGAACCCGACGCGCGATTGCAAGTTTCTTTCATCGCGCGCCGTTCGCCCCTTCCGGACGCCGGCCTGCGCACCTGGCCCACCGTCCGGTCACGCCATAGGAGGTCTCCATGCGTTCTATCGCCCTTGCAGTCACGCTCGCTCTCGCGTTCGTCGCGACGGCCCAGCCGCTCCAGATCGAGGTCTGGCACTCGCTCGGCGAGAACTTCGGCGCGCCCGAGTTCGAGGCCATCGCCAACCGCTTCAACGAGGTCCAAGACGAGATCCGAGTCGAAGTCGTCTTCGCCGGCGGGTACGTCCCCGCCATGCAGCGCGCTCAGGCCGCGCTCGCCGCGGGCAACCTGCCCAACGTCGTCATGTTCGAGCAGACGCGCGGCGCGGGCTTCGTCGATGCGGACGCGATCCTGGCGCTCAACCCCCTCATCGAGGCCGACCCCGAGTTCGACTTCGGCGACCTCTTCGCGCGGCTGCTCCTCACCTGCGACTACGGTGGCGTCCTCTACTGCATGCCATACAACAACAGCACGCCGCTGCTCTACTACAACGCGGACCTCTTCCGCGACGCGGGCCTCGACCCCGACGCACCTCCGAGCACCTGGGACGAGCTCCACGCCGCCGCAAGCGCCCTCGCCGTGCGCGACGGCAGCCAGCTCACGCGCTGGGGCATCGGCCTCGCGACCAGCCCGGGCTGGCTCATGGACGCGTTCCTCGGCCAGGCGGGTGGGCGCTTCCTGAACGACGACGGTGACGCCTTCGTCTTCGACGGCCCCGAGGGCGTCGCGGTGGCGGAGTACTGGCTGCGCCTGCTCGCCGACGACGCCGCGGTCGCCGGATCGAACCAGACCGAGGACTTCTTCGCTGGGCGCCAGGCGATGATCCTCGCCTCGACCGCCAACCTCACGAACTACTTCGCCACCGCCGACTTCGACCTGCGAGCCACCGCGCTTCCGTGCCACGTCGAGTGCTACGCGCCGATCGGTGGCGGCAACTTCTACATCATGGACGTCGGCGACGACGCGCTGCATGCCGCCTCGTGGGCGTTCATGAAGTGGATCCTCTCGACCGAGAACGGTGCGGAGTTCGGCGCCGCCACCGGCTACATGGCGCCCCGGCAGTCGTCGCTGGAGCACCCGATCCTGGTCGAGACCTTCGCCGCGCGCCCGGAGGCTCGGATCACCTACGAGCAGATGGCGAGCCACGGTTACCCGCGTACGCTGGTGCCCTTCTGGAACGAGGTCCACAACGCCTACGGCGCCGCCACCGAGGAGATCCTGCTGGCCGGCATCGACCCGGCCATGGCCCTCGGCGACGCGGCCGAGGAGGCGAACCGACTCCTGCGCGTCTATGCGCGCGACTGAGCGATCCACAGCGAACGAGCGCCGCCCACCCCGCTGGGCGGCGCTCGACCTACGCCGACCCGCCGCCCGGCGCCGAGCACGTGCGTCGCTCACCGCCTACGCGCTCCTGCTCCCGGCGTTCGCGATCCTCTTCACCTTCCAGTTCCTGCCGGCCTTCGAGGTCGTGCGCCTGAGCCTGACCGACCGCCTGTTGCTGCGGCCCGATGCCAACTTCATCGGCCTGGCGAACTTCGAGCGGCTGTGGGGCGACCGGCGCTTCTGGAACTCGGTGTGGAACACGGTGTACTTCGTCGGCGTCAGCGTTCCGATCCAGACAGCGCTGGCGCTCGTGTTCGCGATCGCGCTCGCCCGAGCCGTCAAGGGCATCGAGGTCCTCCGGACGATCCTGTTCCTGCCCGTCGTCGCGTCGCTCGTCGGCGTGTCCGTCGTGTGGCAGTGGATGTACCACCCGAGCGTCGGGCTCTTCAACCATCTCCTCGGCCTGGTCGGCCTCGACCCGATCCGTTGGCTGCTCGACCCGACCTGGGCCATGCCGGCGATCATCCTGCTGGTCGTCTGGAACGGCACCGGGTACTACATGGTCATCTACCTCGCCGGGGTGCTCGACATCCCGAGCGAGTACTACGAGGCCGCGCGCATCGACGGTGCCAACCGCCTCCATCTCTTCCGCCACGTGACCTGGCCGCTGCTGGCGCCCGTCACGTTCCTGATCTTCATCCTGCAGATGATCAACAGCTTCCAGGTCTTCACGAGCGTGTACGTCATGACCGGTGGTGGCCCGGTGCGCTCCACCGAGGTCGTCGTGTTCTACCTCTATCAACGCGCCTTCGACAGCCTCGAGTTCGGCTACGCATCGGCCATCTCGGTCGCGCTCTTCGCCTTCCTGATCGTCCTCACGCTGTTCCAGCAACGCTTCTTCGGCAGCCGCGTGAGCTACGACCGATGACGGCCGACGGCGCCACCCGCTCCAGCGCTCGCATGCGGGCCGATCTCGCGACCTACGTGGTGCTGGGCGCCATGACGGTCGTGGCCTTCGCCTGGCTCTTCCCCTTCGTCTACGCGCTGACCTCGTCGCTCCTCACGACCCGCGAGCTCGGTGCCGGCGGCTTCCGCCTCCCGAGCGAACCGCAGTGGCAGCACTACGCGCAGGCGTGGGAGCGGATGCAGTACCCGCGCGCCTTCGCGAACAGCTTCATCTACGCCGGTGGTGCCGCGCTGCTCCAATGCATCACCGGGGCCCTCGCCGCGTACGCGTTCGCTCGCCTGCGGTTCCCGGGCCGCGACCTGCTCTTCATCCTGGCGCTGGCGACGTTGATGATCCCGGGAACGGTCACGCTGACCGCCAACTTCGTCATCCTCAACGAACTCGGCTGGCTCAACACCCACCTGGCGCTCGTGATCCCGCACGGCGCCAGCGGCTTCTCGATCTTCCTGCTGCGTCAGTTCTTCATGACCATCCCACGCGAACTCGAGGACGCCGCCAAGCTCGACGGCGCGGGTCCGCTGCGCTTCTTGCTCCAGGTGGCCGTCCCGCTCGCGAAGCCGGCGCTCGTCACCGTGTTCGTGTTCATCTTCATCGGCGCCTACAACGACTTCCTGTGGCCGCTCATCATGACGTCGAGTCGCGACATGCGCGTCTTGCAGATCGCCCTGCGTACCTTCTCCGAGGAACTCGGCGCGGGTCTCGTCCAGGGACCCCTGATGGCGGCGGCGATCATCACCATGGTGCCCACGATCGCGCTCTTCATGGTCGCCCAGAA
>PWQI01000375.1 GCA_003556805.1 Trueperaceae bacterium
CACGCTCATCAGCCAACGAGCGCGCCTCATCCAACGACGCCTCGAGCTCGCCGCGCTCAGCCGCCAACGCCTCAGCCTCGGCCGTCAAAGACGCCCGCTCCTCAGCCAGCGCATCCCGCTCGTCAACGAGCGCATCCCGCTCGGAATCCAACGCCGCGACCTGCGCCGCAGCGTCATCGAGTTGCGCCTGCAGCGCATCACGCTCACCCTCGAGCGCCTCGAGCGCCGCATCCGACGCCTCAGCCGCATCCCGAACCGACTCCAACTCCGCCTCGAGTCGAGCGATCTCGGCCTCCAAAGCGGCGACCTCGTCGGCGCGTGCCGACAGGGCGTTGGTGCGCTCCGACAGCAGCGCCTCGACGGCGGCGATCTCGGACTGCATGGCGACCTGGTCGGCTTCGGCGGCCGCCGTGACAGCGTCGATCTCGGCGGCCCGTGCGTCCGCCAGTGCGCTCGCCTCGGCCAGTGCCGACTCGAGCGCCACGCGCTCGGCCTCGAGCGCCGCGAGCGCGCCGCCGGCAGCCTCGAGCTCGGCCGACACGACCTCGAACTCAGCCGTGCGCGCCTCGAGCGCCTGTGCGCCGTCGGCGACTTCGGACTCGAGCGCCGCGATACGGTCGTTCGCTTCGGCCAGCTCGGCCTCGCGCACGGCGAGCGCGGCGTTGGCCTCGTTCAACGCCACCTGCAACTCACCCGTCCTGTCGTCGAGCGCGACGGTGAGGGCCTCGAGCTCGGCAGATCGAGCAGCGAGGGCGCTCGTGCGCTCGGCGAGTTCGGTCTCGACCTCGGCGAGTTCTGCCGCGAGCCGTGCGGCCGCGGTCGCCTCGATCGACAACGCTGTGCTGCGTTCGGCCAGCAACGCGTCGAGGGTGGCCAGATCGGCCTCGAGCTGTGCCACGTCGGCGGCGCGTGCGGAGAGCACCTCGGTGCGCTCGGCGACGAGCGCCTGCAGCGACTCGAGGTCGGCCTCGAGCTGAGCGACGTCCGCCTCCACGTCCGCGCGCGCCGCCTGTTCGGCGTCGAGCTCGGCGCGTGCGGCCGCCACCGCGTCGGCCTCGGTGCGAACGGCCGCCGAGAGGGCGCTGACGTCCTGTTCGAGCTCCTCGGCGCGCGCCTGTGCGGCGTCGCGCTCGGCGATCGCGGCCTCGGCTGCAGCCTCGGCCTCCTCGGCGGCGGCAGTCGCGGTCGCTGCTGCCTCGAGCGCGGCGTCACGCTCCGACTGCATGGTGGCGACACGCTCGTCGGCCTCGGCCTGGACGCTGCTCGCCTCCTCGCTCGCGGACTCGGCTTCCTCCATGGCCGCGTCGCGCTCGGCGATCGCGGCCTCGGCTGCAGCCTCGGCCTCCTCGGCGGCGGCGACCGCGGTCATGGCTTCTGCATCGAGGCGCTCCACCTCGGACTGCAGACTCGACACTTCGGTTGTGAGGCGCTCGTTCTCCGCCTCGAGGTCCTGTTCACGCTGGCTCGGACCACATGCGCTGGCGAACACGAGCAGCAACGCTGCGGCGAGCCAGGCAAGGGGAACGCGGTGCGCGTTCATCCTGGACATCTCATCACCCTCCTCTACTGAAGGAACACGGGGACGCTTGATCGATTCGGACGGTCCCAGCATACGCTCCAGGCGCAACGATG
Source organism: Trueperaceae bacterium (assembly GCA_003556805.1). Classification (GTDB taxonomy): domain Bacteria; phylum Deinococcota; class Deinococci; order Deinococcales; family Trueperaceae; genus CSSed10-48. Next base: position 1,633 of record PWQI01000375.1, read on the forward strand.
ATGTCAGCCTGCCCCCGCTCGACGCCGCAACTCGGGAACACGCAGCGCGTACGCGAGCAGCGCGAACGTCACGAGCGTGACGGCGGCACCACCCGCGACCAGCGTCGCAGACGCGACCCACGGGGCCGGCGCCCAGGCCGACACGAGCGCGCCCACCGACACGCGCGCCAGCGTCACCGCGACGATCGCCGCGGCACCGACGCGCAGCGCTTGGAGCGCCACCGCGCGGACGTCGAGCCCTTCTGCGCGACGCAACCACGCGAGCAGTACGAGCGCCTGCAGCCCCATGGCGATGGCCGTCGCCCACGACACACCCGCGATGCCCAGCCGTGGCGCCATGAGCACGTAGAGCACGGCCGTGAACAGGGTGAACGCCACCGAGAGCGCCACCGGAGCGAGCACGCGTTGCCGCACGAAGAACGGTCGCAGCAGGTAGTTCACCAGGCCGGCCGCGGGGAGTGCCACGCCGAGTGGCGCGAGCGCCAGGACGGCGAGCGCGATGGCCACCTCCTGCCCGGCCGCCGGCTGCAGCAACTCGAACACGGTCCGTACGGCAGGCTCTGCGAACGCGAAGGTGGCAGCGCCTGCCGGCAGCGTCAGGAGCAATATGAAGCGAGCACCTGCCTCGAGCGTGGCGCCGAACGTGCTCGCGCCCTCCGCCGCGAGGTTGCCGAGGCGAGCGTAGTAGGCCATCGCAGGGCTGATCGCGAACAGGCCCAAGACCAGGCTGAAGAGCATCGTCGCGAGGGCGTAGGCGGTGACGGCGCCGGCGGGGAACAGGGCGTCGTTCGACACGATGCGCTGGGCGACGACGTTGAGCACTTGCCGCGCGCCCGTGGTGAACGCGAACGGAGCCATGAGCGCCAACGCGAGCGGTAGCGACGCGTGCCAGACACGCCCGAACAACGGCATGACCCCAGCGCGCCACATGGCGGGCCATTGGACGAGCGCCTGGGCCACGCCGCCGAGCACGACGCCGAGCGCGAGCCAACGCGCCTCACCTGGGAACGCCAGCATGGCGCCGATCGCGACGACGTTCAACAGCACCGGGGCCCAGGCCGGAGCGAAGAAGCGCTCCTCGGCGTTGAGGACGCCCATGGCGAGAGCGGAGAGGCTGATCGCGAACAGCACCGGGAAGGTCAGGCGCACGAGCTGCACGGCCAACTCGCGGTCGACGTTCGACTCCCGCGCGAGCAGCAGGTCCACGATCCACGGGGCGCCGAGCAGAGCGAGCGCGAGCAGCACGGCGTTCGCGAGTGCCAACACGCTCACCATCGCGCCCGCGAAGGCTCGCCGATCGTCACCCCGCAGGCGCTGGTAGATCGGGATGAACGCGTTGGTGAGGGCGCCCTCGGCGAGCAGCTCGCGGAACAGGTTGGGCACGGTCCAGGCCAACCTGAATGCGTCGCTGGCCCGAACCGGGAAGAGAGCGATCAGGAGCACCTCGCGCAGCAGACCGCTGGCGCGCGACACCAGCGTGCCCCCCATGAAGGTGAGGGCACCACGCGCCGACGACCGGCGCGGCGTGGCGCTGTCGGGGGTCGGGGGCACGCTCACACGGGACCACTCGCGACATCCACGCGCCATGGTGGTTCGCCTGCGGTGGCCTCGAGTCGGACGGTGCGTCGCGCGTCCGGGTCCATGCGCTCCTCGTCCTGGGCGCCGGGCAGCGTGCGGCCGAGGAGCCACGCGAGCCGGCGCGATGCGTCAGGGAAGACGCTCGCGCCGACGATACCGCGCCGTGTGGCCGTGGGTCAGGCGCCCTGCTCAGCCTCGAGGTCGCTCCGCTCCAGCCATACGGCCTCGGGCACCACGCCGGCATCGAGGGCGGGCCCGGTGTCCGGCCACCCCTGGTTCTGCTTGGTCATCACGCTCTCGACCCGCATGTCCTCCTCGACGACCAGCTGGCACGACAACCGATGGCTGCCGAGCAGGCCTGCGTCGCGCAGGCGCACGAACTCGGCGCGCGTCATGGTGCTGGTCTCGCCGCCATGGACGACGACGCGACACGTCGTACAGCGGGCCTTGCCGCCACAGCGGTGCCCGATGTCGATTCCGGCTTGCTCGATGGCGATGGTGAGGCGCGTACCGGTGGGCACGTCCACCGAGCGGTCATCGACGATCACGGTTGGCATGATGGTCCTCCACGTGCGCTTGGAGCGCAATACTTCGACGGTACGGCGCGGCACCGGACGAGAATGCGCGCTGGTCCACGCTTGCTGGCACGGTACGACAGGCGCTCGCCGGGCGCCGCGGGCGAGCCCCGTCCGGGAACCTGCTCAGCGCATGCGGTGGGCCTGCCAGGCGGCACCGACGATGCCGGCCTCGTTTCGCAGTGCTGCGGCGGTGACGGGTACGCCCACGTCGAGGCGGGGGGCGATCTTGTCGTCGAAGCGCTTCGAGACCCCGCCACCGAGCACGATCAGGTCGGGTGAGAACAACCCCGCGAGGTAGCGCAGATAGGTGTCGAGGCGTTTGGTCCAGTGCTTCCACGACAGGCCCTCCTCGCGCCGCGCGCGATCCGACACCCAGCGCTCGACCGGTGCGTGCCCGCGGAACTCGAGGTGGCCGAACTCGGTGTTGGGGACCAGGACCCCGTCGACGAAGAGTGCCGAGCCGACACCGGTCCCCAGCGTCAACACCAGCACCACGCCACGCACGTGCCGGGCGGCGCCGAAGCCGACCTCGGCCAGGCCGGCGGCGTCGGCGTCGTTCAGCAGGTGGACGCGCTCACCGATGGCCTCACGAAGGCGCGCCTCGGCTGCGTCTCCGATCCAGGCGTCGTCGACGTTGGCGGCGCTCATCGTCACGCCGCCCTGCACCACCGCGGGGAAGGTGGCGCCGAACGCCGTCGGCACGAGGTCGGGTTCGGCGGCGCGCACCGACCGGACGACCTCCGCTACCGTCTCGGCAATGGCCGTGGGCGTCGCGGGTTGCGGCGTGTCCAGGCGCACGCGCTCGGCCACGAGGGCACCGTTCGCCACGTCGACCAGCGCTGCCTTGATGCCGGACCCACCGATGTCGATACCGAGCGCTACGTCGGACATGCCGAAGTCTACGTGTCCACCCGGGTGGTCGTGTCCGCAGCGCCGGCGGCGGCGGGCCCGCCGGCGGCCGGGCGATGCGGCGCCGGCGGTGGCTTCGCGAGCCAGAAGCTCAGCGAGGCGAGCGCGGCGAGCACGGCCAGCACGGTGAAGCCGAGGCGATAATCACCCAACACGTCCGCGAGCGTTCCGGCCAACACAGGACCGATCAGCTGACCGACCATGAACACCATCATCGAAGCGCCCATGATCGACCCGAAGTGGCTCGCACCGAAGTAGTCCGCACGCAGCGAGCTCATGAGTGGAGCGCGCACGCCCCAGGCCAAGCCATGCAGCGTCGCGAAGGTCACCACCGCGGACCAGCCGGGTACCCACGCGAGCACCACCAGCGCTCCTCCGTGGGCGATCATGGCCAGTCCGGCCAGCATGCGCTTGTCGAAGCGATCGCCCAGCGGTCCGCCGATCACCTGCCCCACGGCCGAGGTCAGCGTCACCAGCGCGACCGCGGTCGCCGCGCGCTGGATCGAGAACCCCAGCCCTTCCGACACGTGCGACACCAGGTGCACGGTCACGGCCGACACGACCAGCAGAGCCGCCGCATGCCCGATGCCGAGGAGCCAGAACGCGCGGGTCCGGAGCGCCTCTGCGAGGGTGTGATCGCTGCGCGCGTCGCGGGCCGGTCGCGGTGCGACGGCCCGCTCGCTCTCGCTGCGGTCGTGTCCGTCGCCGTCTGGCTGCTGGCCGTACGCGCTCGGCTCACGTCGCATCAGGACGGCCAGCGGTAGTCCCGCCAAGAGCACGATGCCGGCCGAGAGCTGCAGCGTCGGGCGCCAGCCGATGTCGACGACCACGCTCGCGATCAGCGGCACCAGCAACCCTCCGAGGCTGATGCCGATCGACATCAGGGCCAGGGCCGTCGAGCGCCGCCGGACGAACCACGGCACGATGGCCGTCGTGATCGACAGGAAGCCGGACGCCGACAGGCCGAGGCCCGCGAGCAGCATCGCCAGGTAGAACGTGGTCAGCGTCGTGACCCCCGAGAGCAGCGTCAGCCCCGCGGCCAAGGCGACCAGTCCGAAGGCGATCACCCGCCGCACGCCGAAGCGCTCGAGCAGCATGCCGTGGAACGGGCCGAGCAGGCCGCTCAGGAGCGTGACCAGCGCGAAGCCCGCCGAGATGCCGCCGCGCGACCAGCCCAACTCCTCGGTCCATGCCACCACGTAGATGCCGAAGCTCTGGAAGAAGAGCGCGGACTGCACGAGCTGGAGGCCGGCGCCACCGACCACGGTGTCCCATCCGAGGAAGCGGCGACGCGGTGGCTGTGGCGATGTCACGCGCACCATCACACCACCATCCGGCGCGAGGGAGGGCGTTCTACTCGCTGCTTGACGCGCCCCGCGTCGCCGACGGGTAGGCTGTAAGGATGCAAACCATCGACCACCACGGCAGCAGTGTCCCGGTCCTCGGACTGGGGACCTGGGAGTTGCGCGGCGAGGGGTGTGTCGACGCCGTGGAGCGCGCGCTGGCGCTCGGCTACCGCCACCTCGACACCGCGCAGGGGTACTTCAACGAGGCCGAGGTCGGCGAAGGCCTGCGCCGCTCGGCCGTCCCCCGCGACGCGGTCTTCCTGACGACCAAGCTGCGTCCGCGCAACTTCGCGGCCGCCGCGGTGCGCAGCAGCAGCGAGGCGAGCCTCGCCGCGCTCGGCGTCGAGTACGTCGACCTGCTGTTGATGCACTGGCCCAGCCGCGACGTGCCACTCGAAGAGACGCTGGGCGCCATGCGCGACCTGCAAGACCGCGGCCTGGTGCGCCACGTCGGTGTCAGCAACTTCGCACCCACGATGCTCCGTCAGGCCAGCGAGCTAGCCGAGATCTTCACGAACCAGGTCGAGTACCATCCGTTCCTGTCTCAGGCGGCGCTCTTGCGTGAAGCCGAGCGCCTCGGCCACCTCCTCACGGCCTACAGCCCGGTGGCGCGCGGCAAGGTGGACCACGACGAGGTGCTGCGGGAGATCGCCGCCGCCCACGGCAAGACGCCCGGGCAGGTGGCGCTGCGCTGGCTGATCCAGCAACCTGGCGTGATGGCGATCCCGAAGGCCGCTTCGGAGGCCAACCAGCGCCGCAACATCGAGATCTTCGACTTCACGCTGTCCGACGACGAGATGGCGGCGGTCCACGCATTGGATCGCGGCGAACGCCTCGTCGACGACATCGACGTCGACTGGGAACGCTGAGCACGCCCGTGGGGCGTACCCGTGGGAGCGTCCCCCTGTCCGGTCGCGCCCCCGCCCCTCGCCGATCGGCCTGCGCGTCCCTCGTCAGTAGCTCACGTCGCGCAGCCGCCAGGTGCAACCGCTCCACGTGAAACGCGCCTGGGCGACCCCCGCGGCTTCCACGACCTCGCCACCGACGACGGCGCGAGCGCTGCCGCTGTAGCGGATGTCGACGTCGGCGTCGTCCCCCTCGAACGAGCGCCCCGTGATCGCGTAGCGGTACCGCAGGTCGCGGTATGCGTTGCCGTAGAGCGCGACACCGTCGCGGACGAAGGACTGGACCGCGGCTGACACCGCGGCGTCGAGAGCGCCTGGGTCGGGCGGGCCGGGTTCGCAGCGGACCCCGACGGGGCCGCGAGAACTCGGTAGCTCGGACACGGCTGCGGCGTCGTCGCCCGGCTCCGACGGGCCGAGATCGAACGTGAACGCATAGGCGACCCCCACGCTCAGGTGCGGGGCCCACACCGTGGTGCCAGCCAGGCTGGCGCGCGCCACCCCGCCTTCGAGATCGAGGCGCCAGGCGCGCGCGAGCGGCACGTGCGCACCGAGCACGGCATGCGGTGTCGCGTTGCCGGCATAGGCGTCGACACCCAGGCCGACGTAGAACGGCATCGGCGCAGGCACGGGCGGGTACCAGCGGCCCTGCGCTCCGAACGATGCGCCCACGGTCCCCCAGCCGCCCCGCAGCGCGACACCGAACTGGTCGGCCTTGATGGCCGCTCCGACGCCGACGTTGCGGTAGCCGGGGAGGCCACCGTGGACGCCGACCATCAGCGTCGCGGGGGCGCGCTTCACGAAGCCCTCGACCTCGACCACGCCCTCGTCCTGCGCCACAGCCACGCCGAGGACGCAGCACAGCGTGAGCAGCAAGGCGCGCCAGGCGTGCTGGCGGGCGGGTGCGAGCCGGTCATCGTGGCGGGATCGCGTCATGCGTCGACCCCGTGATGCACCCAGCCCTCGCGCAGAGCGCTCGACGAGACGTCGGCTCGGAACGCCTGCTCGGGTAGGGCCTCGAACAGGTCGGCGTGA
>PWQI01000420.1 GCA_003556805.1 Trueperaceae bacterium
CGAGCCGCCGGCGCCTCATCGCCTGACGGTCACACGGCCCGTCGCGCCGAGCGCCCGCTCGGTGGGCCGGTACATGTCCTCGACCGCGACCGCCGCGTGGTGGAACTCGCCGGGAGAGACGGCGCGCACCACGTAGGCGAGCCGGAGCGGCGTCTCCGACGTCCAGTCCACGGCGGCGATGAAGCGCTCGGCACGCGCCTCGGTCGTCGCCGCCGAGTCGTGCACCGCCAGCCAGTCGAGGGCGCGGACGTCGCCCTCGCGCAGGAGGTTGGCGTTGTCGATCTCGAAGCCCGCCGGGAGCGGGTCGTCGATCAGCAGGCGCCCGCCGGCCACGCCGCGGTCGGGGCGTACCTCGAGTACGGTGACGAGCCGGTCGCCCACGCGCACGTCGCTCAGGTCGGCCGCCGCGCCGTCGACGGTGTAATGGCTGCGGCGGATCGTGTAGCCGACGCCGCCCGGCTCGGGCGCGTCAACCGGCACCCCGAACACGGTGAGCGTGAGCGGGACGTCGGCGCTGCCGCCGTTGCCGACCACCACCGGCGCGCCGTCGAACAGGTGCACCACGTTGCCCGTCACAGGGCGGCCGTCGAGCGTGAGGCCCTGGGACTCGGCGCCCAGCGCGACCGCGGCCTGTAGGGCCCAGACCGCCTCCTGGGTGGAGAGGTGATGGACCGGGCCGCGCCGCGTGATCAGGGTGGCGAACTGGACGCGGTCGATCGCGCCACTGCCGGCCTCGATCGCGAGCGCCAACACCCCGGCTTGGTCGCGCAGGGCGGTGCCGTAGTCGCTGCGCCAGCCGCCGGGCGCGTCGCTCGCGAGGGCGAGGTCGCGCGCGCGGGCGAACATCGCGTCTGCGCGCTCGCGCTCGCCGTACGCGGCCAGGGCGGTTCCGAGCTGCGCCGCCGCGAGGGGGGTGTCGAAGCGCTCGGCCTGGGCGTCGGCGTAGTAGCGCAGGTCGCCGATCGCCGCCTCGCCGGCGCGGGCGAGGACGTAGAAGGCGTAGGCGTACGCCGCCGCGCCGTCGTACATCGATCCCGCCTGTGCCACGCGGTTGCGCAGGTTGTCGAGCGCCATGCGCAGCGCCGCCTCCGGCACGGTCGCACCCTGCGCCTCGGCGCGCAGCAGCACGTCGGTGACGTAGGCGTCGAGCCACGGGTCGTACCAGTCGGTGCCCCACAGCCCGAAACCGCCGTCGCGCCGCTGCCGCGTGAGGATGCGGTCGATCGCGACCTGGACGAGCTCGTTCAGCTCGGTCTCGCTCATGAGGCCCATGTCGACGACCACCTCGGGCGCCAGCAGCAACGGCTGCAGGCCAGAGGCGATCTGCTCGGTGCAGCCGTACGGGTACGTGAGCAGCCGTTGGATCAACCCAGGCAGGTCGAGCGCGGCGCCGGCGCCGGCGACCAGCGTCGCGTGGGTCGTGCCGGCGCGGAAGCCGGCCAGCGCGGCGTCGTCGAAGCGGAAGCGCTCGCCCGGCGCCAGCACCACGCGCGACGTACGAGCGCTCACCGGGTCGGTGTGGCGCACGCTGAGGCGCACCTCGCGCGTGAGTTCGTGCCCGTCGGGCGTGGTGAGCGTCACGCGGTACTCGTGGTCGCCCACGTCGGTGGGTCGCAGCGGCAGGTCCAGCACGGCGCGCCCGCCGTCCTCCAGGACGACGCTCGACGGTGCCGCGCCCAGGCCGTGGCCCTCGACCGACAGCGCCATGTCGCCCGCCGGGCCGCTGACGTGGGTCAGCTCGAGTCGCAGGCGACTCGAATCGCCCGGCGTCATGAACCGCGGCAGGCTGGGTTGCACCACCACCGGGTCGCGCACCAGCACGTCGGCCTGCGCCTGCCCGACGGCGCGATCGGTCCACACGACCGCCATCACCCGCACGGTGCCGGCGAAGGCGGGCAGGTCGAACGAGAGCTCGGCGCGCCCGTCGGTGAGCTCCACCGGGCCGGCGAAGAAGGCCAGCAGGTCCTCGGCCGGGACGGGACCGTCGCTCATGGCGGTGTCGGCGTCGAGGCCGCCGCCGGAGCGCACCTGCCCCATCGCCCCGTGGCGGGCGTCGATCAACCGGCCGTAGAGGTCGCGGATCGCGACCCCCAGACGGCGCTGCCCGAACAGATGCCCGAGCGGGTCGGGCGCCGGGAAGCCGGTCAGGGTGAGCACCCCGAGGTCGACCGCGGCGACGGTGGCGTAGGCGGGCCCGTCGACGTCGCCCGGCAGCTCGAGCACCACGTCCAGGCGCTCGCGCGAGCGGGTCTCGTCGGGCACGTGCAGCACCGCCTCGAGCGCGCGCTCGCCCGGCGGCACGACGGCGTGTGCCAGGCCGAGGCTGCGAGCGCTCACGTGCTCGGGTCCGTCGCTCGGGTGGATCAGGCTGGCGGTGACGTAGACGCCGGTTCCCCACTCCTCGGTGACGGGCAGTTCGACGGTGGTCTCGCCCTCGACGGCGACGAGGCGCATCGCCACCACCCGGTCCGAGAGGACGGTGACGAGCGCCACGCCGTCGTGTTCGGGGACGATGCGCAGGCGAGCGGTGTCGCCCGGCGCGTACTCGGTCGCGTCGAGCGACACCTCGAGCAGGTCGGGCGTCTCGCGCGACGTGTCGGCGGCGTACCAGCCAGCCGAGAAGGGGATCGAGGCGCTTGCGTACGCGGCGCCCTCGCGGGTCACGCGCAGCTCGTGGCGACCCCACGTGACCGGCACGGCGATGCGGGCCGGGCCGCCCGTCACGCTCGCCACGCCGTCGGCCACGCGCTGCCGGTCGCTGACGTGCTCCCAGTACCAACCGCCGTCGAGGCTGAACCACTGGTAACGGGTCTGGACGCGGTCCACCTGCCAGCGCAGGTCGCCCGGCATCAGCGCGCCGTCGGGTCCGACCAGGACGAGGTCGAAGGTGGCCTCGGCGTCCTCCGGCAAGTCGTCGTCGAAGCCGGGCCGGATGCCGACCACCGGCGCGGTGGGGCGCAGCGCGCGTGTGAGGCTGCGCTCGACGGGGCGCGAGGCGCCGTCGACGATCGTGGCGCGCACGTCGAGCGCGTAGGGACGCGGCTCGAGCGTGACCCGGTCCAGGGGCAGCGGCGCGACGAGCCGGCCGTCGGCGTCGCTGACGAAGCCCGGCTCGAACGCGTGCCGTTGCGTGTCGACGCGCTCGTCGAAGCGGCCGAAGCGGTAGCGCGGCCAGCCCTCCAACTCGTCGGTCGTGTAGACGCTCACGCTGCCCGTGAGCGGCAGCCCCGCCGCCGGCGGGCCGAAGCCGTGGCGCACCTCGACGAGTAGGTCGGGTGGCGTGGCGGGGTCGATCGGGCCGTCGCCGAGCGACAGCTCGACGTCGATGCGCTCGGGCACGAAGTCCTCGACCAGCACGGTGCGGCTGGCCAGCGCGGGGGCGTCCGGGTCGGCCAGCACGTCGACGCGCCAGATGCCGCGCGGCACGTCGCCGCCGAGCGGCAACGAGAAGACGTGCCCGCCGGCGCGCTCGTGCTCGGAGAGGCTGCGCGCGTACTCGACGCCGTCGGGGCGCAGCAGCCGCGCGCTGAGCGGTAGGCCGGGGTTGGCTCGCGCGCTCGTGTCGCGCGCCAGGGCCGTGACGTGGATGACGTCGGATGGCCGGTACGCGCCGCGGTCGGTGGTCAGGTAGACGTCGATCGGCCCGGGGACGGGGCGGCCCGCGACGCCGCGGTCGGAGAGGTCGAACTCCGCGTCGTCGAGCGAGAGCACGGCCATGTCGTCGTCGCCTTCGACGATCACCATGACAGGCGCCGCGGCGCCCGTGCCGAGCGTCAGGGCGGCACCGAAGCGGACGTGCCCCTGGTCGTCGCTGACGGCCTCGGCGAGCACCCGGTTCGAGCGCGCGAGCAGCGTCACGCGCAGGCCAGCGACGCCCTGACCGTCGGAGAGCCGCTGTACGACCACGTGCAGCCCATCGCTGCCCGAGAGCGTGGTGACGCCGAGGTCGGAGACCATGAACCACTGCGTCGCCGGCGGCGTGGTGAACGGCTCGGCCCCGGGAACGCTCGCGCGCAGCACGTAGACGCCGGGCTCGAGCGGGCCGGCCTCGTCGAGCGGCAGGCGCGAGGCGGTGGTGCGGTTGAGCTGGCCTTCGAGGCGCGCCGCGCCCTCCCAGACGCTCTCGGCCAGCAGCGACTCGAAGCGATCGCCCTCCCAGTAGCTCAATGCTTGGGCGAACTGCCCCTCGCGGATGGCGGCGACCAGGTTGCGGTCCGAGACGCGCAACAGCCGCAGGTCGAGCTGATCGGCGTTGACGGTCTCGACCGGCAGCGCGCGCGGCCCCGAGACGGGGAGCACGTAGCCGCGGCCGGGGAAGCGCACCGACGGGGCGCGGTCGCGGACGTAGACGTCTAGCGGCACGTCGGCCATGAGGGCGTCGCCGCTGGCGTCTGGGAGTCCGGTGCGCAGCGTCAGCCGGTAGCGCTCGCCGTACGTGACGCCCGCTACGCACAGCTGCCGGTCCTCGACCTCGATCGCGAGACCGGGCGCGTCGGTGACGACGAAGGGCGCGTAGTCACGCGTGGCGGCGAGGGGCTCCGAGAGGCTGACGCAGATGCGCGGCATGGCACCGCTGGCGTCGACGTCGTGCGCGAGCACGCGGAAGCCGAAGCGTTCGCGCAGCCGTGCGAGGTCGTCGGGGGCGATGCCGGGGCGGAGCTGGTCCGCGAGGCGCAGCGCGGCCAGCGCGGTCTCCCCACGGAAGCCCACCTCCAGCGACAGTGCCATCGCCACGAGCGCCTCGGCGCGCTCGCGCTCGCCCAGGCGCAGGCTGGCGTTGAGGGCGGCACGGGCGGCCTGGCGGTGCAGGTCGAAGCGTTCGTTCCGGTCGCGCTCGGCCTCGTCCGCGAGCGCGCGGGCGTGCGCGAGCCAGGCCGCGCCGCCGTCGGCCACGGTCACCGCCGCGCCGGTCCAGCGGATGGCCTGCGCGCGTGGTTGCGTGCGGGCGTTCGCCAGCAGCGCGGCTTCGCTCAGTCCGTCGGCCTGGTAGCGCTCGGCCATGGTGCGCGCTTGCTCGCGCGCGGCGTCGATGTCGTCGTCGGCGATGAAGTCCAACGCCGAACGCGCCTCGCGCGCCCGCTGCAGCACGTCCTCGCCGTGCACCGTGATCACACCCGAGAGCGCCCCGTCGAAGGCGACCGGCTGTCCGACGGCGCCCTTGGGGAAGCAGGCGCCGTTGCGCATGTCGTAGGTGAAGACCAGGCACTGGTCGAGGCGGAGGCAGGTGGCGTGGCAGCGCTCGAGGCTGACGTCGAAGATCGGTGTGAGGTCGCCGCCGGGGTAGTCGGTGGCCGAGCGCGTGGTGGCGAAGCGCTCGGGGATCGGGGCGTCTTGGGCCAACGCGACCAGCGGCGCGCACGCCACGGCGAGCGCGGCGAGCGTCAGGCGCCAGAGGCGTCGCACCGTGGAACCGGCCGTGTGCGACCGGTGTCGCGCGAGGGTGCCAGTGGGCAGGGAAGGGAGACGGTTCGACGCACCCATGGTGGGCCTCCGACGCGTGCTGGACGTCCTAGAGAAAGGCTAGCACGACACAGGCGGGAACTCCCACAGCGCGCCATGACCGTGATCGCGGCGACCCCCGGCGCCTCGCAACGCGCGTGCGCCGGGAGCGCTAGCATGCGAACGACCACTCCGTCGCTCTGTTCCGTCGCGTTCCGCTGCCGGTACTCGGTGCTTCCGTCACGTCCGAGAGGAGGACGACGATGCCCCTCGACTGGAACTGGCTTCGCGCAGGCGTGATCGGCCTGCTCCTAGCGCTGATCTGCAGCGCGCTCGCCGACACCGGACCGCCCGTCGACGAGCTCGCTCCCGACGTCGAGCGCGGCCGGATCGAGCCCGGATCGACCGGCACCGCCTGGCTCGAGGAGCGCTGGCCGGGCCGCTACGAGATCGCCGAGGTCGAGGTGCGCGTGCCGACCGAGCGCGGTGCCGAGCATCTCGATCACCGACTGCGGGTGGAGGTGCTGGACGACGACGGCGCGTGGGTGGTGGTGTCCGAGGTGCACGTCGTCGCCGAGGCGTTCGAGGAGGTCGGTCGCTCGGTGCTCGAGGACGATCCCGAGGTGGTCGCGTTCCTCGAAGCGCGCGGCTTGACGGTGGCCCAGTTCGAGTTCTTCGCCCAATCACCGGCGGCCGACACGGTGTTGCTGATGTGGGAACTGCAAGGCGTCGCTCGTGAGGACGTGCCGGAGGCGATCGTGCATCACCTCGAAGCCGACGAGGACGCGGCGGGGCCCGACGCCGACGACGCACCGAGCGACGGGTGGCGCACGGTCATCGGTTGGGCCGTGCACACCCAGAGACTCGAGTTGCCCGTGCTGGCGGGCGCCGTGCGGTTCTCGCTGGAGGGCGACGGGATCGTGGGTGGAGCGTGGCAGATCGTCCTGCGGACCGTCGGCCTTCCGGACGACATCGGCGGCGTGTCGGCGTTCGAGATGGAGTACGCGCATGCGTGGTGACGTGCGTTGGTGGGCACGGGCGATCGGCGTGACCTCGGTCGTCGCCGTCGTCGCCGTCGTCGTTGGCGCCGCGTCGGCCGAGGAGGACCGGCCGCGCCTGGCACCGGGCCTCGTGCCGGCAGGCTCGTACCGACTGTGGTGCGGTTCGGAGGTGTCGCCGCCCGATGCCATCGAACTCGCCGGCAGGCCTGCACGCGCGGTGACCGCCGGCGAGACGTCGACGGTGGTCGTCACGTGGACGCACGTCGTGCGGATCAACGACGACGGCTCGCGGGGCGCCACCGTGTCGGGGCCGACCGGCTGCAACGCGACCCTGACGCCCGGCACCTACGAGGTGAGGGTCCACGAGTCGACGTCGCACCGACAGTGGTTGGAGCACCCCGAGATCGCCGCACTGACGCTGACCCCGATCGTGTTCCGGACCACGACGAAGACATGGCGCGTCCGCGCTGCGGACTTCGTGCCACGCCCGCCGCTCGAAGAGCACCCGTGCGACGGGACCGAGCACCGCTCGGGCCTCGAGAGCGAGGAGGCCGAAGCGCTGCGGCGGGCCGTCGCGTCCGCGCTCGCGAGCCGCGGTGCGCGCATCGGTCCGGAGCACGTGCACGTCCGCACCGTCAGCGGACCGCTGCTCGGGTTCTCGGTGTTCTTCGAGAGCCAGTCGCGTCAACCGCGGCACAGCTTCGACTGCCAGATGGCCGAGTACGAGGCCGGCAACCTCGAGTTGCCGCTGCAATCCGCGCTGCACGCCGTGTTCGGCATGGTGCAGGAGGCGGGCGGACGGACGCGCGTCACGATGCGCGTCGTCGAGGTCGAGACGTCGATCGTGATCGACGCCGGCATGGGCACGGTCGACGGCATCGGCGAGGCGGCGACGACCGCCGCCGCGCACGATGCCGCGAGCCAGATCGGATTCGACGTGTTCGGTTGGTGACGCCGCGCGACCGCGCGGCCGCGCAGGGGATCCTCGGGCCCGAGGAGCGGTCCTAGCGCACGTGTTCGGAGCGACGTGCGTCGGCCGCGTTGGGAGGTCGCGCGGCGCCGGCGCCGCTCACGGTCGCGAGGTCCTCCAAGAGGCCGACCGTGGCGGCGGGATCGCTCAGGTGGAGGTCGTGCGGCGCTTCCAGTTCGCGGTACAGCCAACCCTCGGAGCGTGCACGCTCGGCGAACGGCTCCATGTCGTCGTCGCCCGGCGTGCACCGCACGTAGGCCCGCGGGAGACGATCGACCTGCCCCGTGAGCCGGAGGGCGTCCGTGAAGGTGGCCACGGACTGCGGCCGCAGGCGAGCCACGTAGGGCTCGGCGTCCGGCGCGTCGCCGGGCGGGAGCAGCTCGTCCGGGACCGGTGCTCGGCCGTCGCCTCGTTCGCGCCCGACGTCGACGAGGGCCTCGACGAGTTCCGGAACATGGGCGCGAACCGATTCGCCGTCGCGTGGCGCGAACGCGTCGAGGTA